>JBGMRC010000075.1:0-6548 GCA_048061075.1 bacterium
GACGGTGACACCAAAGAGTCCCTTCAGTACCAGGAGGAGGCAATATCGATCTGGCCGGAAAACCCGGAGGCCCTGGAGAGGTTAGCCATGCTCCACTATCGCGCCGGCAAATACGGTAAAGCGCGTATCTACGTGGAAGACCTCATGGCTTCTCAGCCTGACAGAGGGGATCTTAAAACACTGCTTGCGCATCTTGACAAGGTGATAGCCGAGAATGTGGGAATGGTGTCCGAGCAGGGGCGCAACTTCAGGCTCCTTTACAGCGGCGAGAGAAAGCTGGAGTTCGAGGGGGAACTGCTGGCCGTTCTTCAGGAACAGATGGACAACCTGACGGCCCTGCTGGGTGTTTTCCCGAGAGATCCCATCGAAGTTCTGATAATGACAGAGGATCTGGGTGAGAAGGGCAGCTCCCCCGATCCATACCTGACGGGGATATACGACGGAAGGATCAGGCTGTACCCCGGTGAGGAACTGTATGACACGCGGGTGTTTGTTAATACGGTCAGGCACGAGATGATCCACGCGCTTCTGCACAGGGCTGGGGGCCGCATTCCGGCCTGGTTCCAAGAAGGTGTCGCCCAGCGGCTGGGGGAGGAGTACACATCTAAGGAGATGGCGCAGGTAAGGTTGTACGTGAAGAGCCTGGTGGATGATGGCTGGTTCCGTTCCCTGGGTGATCTCGATGGAACCTTCATTAAGATGTACCACAAGGAGCGGGTGAAAGCCTATGCAGTCAGCCTTCTTTTTGTTGATTTTCTCATGATGAAGTACAGTGAAACGCTCATACCGCTTGTCATTTCCGAGCTGCAGAGCGGTCAGTATTTTTCAGTTGCGATCGCCAACGCTACGGGCATGAGGTTAATCATACTTCAGGATCAGTTTCTGGCTTCTCTGGGGAATAGGGGATAGGAAATGCCGGTTGTAGCTATTGTCGGTAGGCCCAACGTGGGCAAATCAACTCTCTTTAACAGGATCCTGGGAAAGAGAAAGGCTATTGTGGAAGATGTTTCCGGCGTGACGAGGGACAGGAACTATGGTGTGGCCACATGGGATGACCGTGAGTTCGTTCTTGTGGATACCGGCGGATTCGATCCTGTTGCCGAGACAGGGATCTTCTCCCTGATAAAAAGACAGGCGATACTGGCGATCGAAGAGGCGGATACCATTATTTTCGTTCTGGACGTGCGGACCGGTGTGACACCGGTAGATATAGAAGTAGCCCAGGTTCTCCGGAAAACGGCAAAACCGGTGATACTGGCTGTTAATAAAAGCGAGGGGAAAAGGCGTGCCGACGAGGCCGGGGAGTTTTTCAGCCTGGGAATGGAGCCGGTCTTTCCCATATCGGCAATGCACGGCATGGGAGTGGCAGAGCTCCTTGATCACCTTGTTGAAAGGATACCCGAACAGCAGATCGACTCTTCCGAGGAGTTCGACATAAGAGTTGCTGTACTGGGGAGGCCCAATACAGGTAAGTCCACACTGATAAACCGGATCCTCGGGGAGGAAAGACTCCTTGTCTCTGAGGTTCCCGGCACCACAGCTGATACCGTTGACACAATTGTGGAGCGCGATGGCCGAAGGTACCTTTTTGTCGATACGGCAGGCCTGAGGAAGAAAAGCCGCATTAAAAGGGACGTTGAGCGCCTTACTGTCATGAGGGCAATATCGGCCCTGGAGAGGTGCGATGTGTGCGTCCTTCTTCTTGATACGATTGAGGGTGTCGTGGATCAGGATGTGAAGATCGCCGGTCTCGCTCAGGACAGGGGAAAGTGCATGGTGTTGGGTCTTAACAAATGGGATCTCATGGAAAAAGACGACAAGACCTTCGACAGGATGACAAAAGGCATGAAGGACAAGCTGTTCTTCTTTCCCCATGCGCCGGTTATTTCCATCTCCGCATTGACCGGACTCAGGGTTGAGCGTATCTTTGAGGTTGTCGAGGCGGTCTATGAGCAGGCCGGGATCAAGATAGCCACCAGCACGCTGAATTCCGCCCTTGAGGACGCGGTTGAGCGACATCAGCCCAGCCTTGTAAGGGGCAGGAGGATACGTTTTTACTACACTACCCAGGTGGGGACTCATCCACCCACTTTCCTGATCTTTACAAACAGGCCCGGTCAGATAAGGGAAAATTATATAAAGTACCTGGAAAACCGTTTTCGCGAGGAATTCGGTTTTGATGGAACGCCCATCAGGCTGCGCTTCCGCAGGGGACGCGAGAGAAGAAAACACGCCTAGGACCAGCCAGTGAACCTGATAAACATCCCCTTAAGGGCCCTGAAGGGGTTCTTTGCCCATCGCTGCCACCTGCTTGCGGCGGCTATTTCCTACTATGCTCTCCTTTCCCTCCTTCCGCTTCTTTATTTTTCAGTGGTTATCGTGGGAACGCTGATAGGGTCCTCTGAAAGGGCTACCATGGAGATCCTGGAGCTCTTCGGAAAGATCTTTCCGGGTCCGGTGCCCGGCCTCACCCAGCAGATCCACGCCCTGGTTGGGAGCAGCAGCATATTGAACGGCCTTGCTCTTGTCTCCCTGTTCATTGGCGCGGGCATGGTCTTCAGGACGATCGAGCACTCTATCGCTCAGATCTTCGGGCACTCTCCCGCCGGCAAGTCCATTTTCAGGGGGCTGATCTGGGGACAGTTCATGGTACTGGTTCTGGGGCTAGCCATTGTTTCTTCGCATTTTGCAGCCGCGGCCTTTTCATGGATGGCGGGAAAGGATATAGTATTCGCCGGTGTGCCGCTGAGCAGGATAGGAGAGACGTTATACCTCAGATGGAGCCCGTCCCTTTTCGTCTTCATGACCTTCCTTGTGCTTTTATACTTTGCGCCCAGAGTACGGCCGCCCTTCGGATCATCCGTTCTCGTATCGGCGGGCCTCACCGTGGCCTGGGAATTTACAAGAGCCCTCTTTATCTGGTACACGGCCAAGGCAGTCCCCCTGAGCGTTGTTTATGGACCCCTGGCATCGGTGATAGCCTTTCTGGTTTTCGTGTATTTTTCCGCAGCGCTGCTGCTGCTGGGTGCTGAATTCCTCGTTGCCCTCGATGGAACCGGGCAGGAGTCCGGAGAAGATGTTGGAGGGGATGGATAATCCCGATAGGGAGGTTCAGGTATCCACTTGCAGTTTCTTTCCGCCGAGGGTCTCTATCTCCTGAATCAGCGTGTCACTTATCTCCTTCCACTCCTGGAGGCTCTTGAAAAGGGTTTCAAACACCTGCTCGGTCTCGCTGACCGATTCTATCAGGGTCTTGCTTCCATCTTGATTGGAGCGGGCTGTATCAGCCAGGCTCCGAGACAGCCCCTGCAGTACATCAGCCGACTCTGAAATAACAGCTACCCGGTTACGCTGATTGCCGGCAGCTTCTCTGACCTGGTATGCCAGGGAATTTACGTGTTTTGTTGTCTGTGTCACCTTGCCCGCGACTTCTGTCTGTGTCTGCGTTACGTTCCTGATCTTTTCACCTATTTCCTGGGATCTTATCAGGCTCTCCTGTATCCGGTTAAAGACCTCCTGCGTGTGCGCTGTGTTATTTGCGGTGTCCCGGATCTGTTCCACTATCTTTCCGCTGCCCTTAACAGCTCCAATGATGTCACCTTCGAATTCGTCCATTGTTGACCTGATCTCACGGGTTGCCTCCTCCACATCCAGGGAGAGTTTCCCGATCTCACCCGCGACAACCGCAAAACCTTTTCCGTGTTCACCTGCCTGTGCCGCTATTATCGCGGCATTAAGGGCGAGGAGCTTTGTCTGTTCCATGATCTCGTCGATCACCTTGATGATGCTCTTAACATTGGCCGACTTCTGGGAGAGAGTTTCGATCGTTGACGCAAAACCGTGGGTTGCCGAATCAAGGCCTTCGATCTGGGTGATAGCTTCCTCAAAAACGGCGATGCCGCTCTTTACGTCCTGTTCCAGGATCATGTTCGCCTCGGTGGAGATCTCCACATTGCCCTTGATCTCCGCGATTGATTCGCCAAGAGTCTGGATGGTCCCGGCCGTCTCACTCATTGAGGAGATCATCTCCTCCATCTGTTTGCCCACCTCAACTCCCGACTTATCGAGTTCCACCGCGACTCTGGATCCTGCGTCGGATGCCTGGAATACCTCCTCTGCGTTCGAGGCCAGGATATCAGCGGACTTGTTAAGCCCGATGGCTGCTTCGGATAGATCCTTTAGCTTTTCCGAGTATCTTTCACGTCGATGCCGGACATTCGAATAGGTCTTATGCATCATTCTATCCAACTGGTCGACACCCTGAAGGAGCCTGATGTTCGAGATTGCGACGGAAACCTGATCGGCCAGGATCTTGATGATGTCCATTTCCTCTTCATTCAGCCTGACTTTCTTGAATTTGTTGTCTATGGCAAACAGCCCTACAGGCTTCTTTCCGTCGTGAAAAGGAACCGTCATAAAGGAGTTGGACCTTATGGCCCTGATCTGGTCATAGGGCGGTTTAACACGATACTCAGGCTTCATATCGTCGCTCGTTTTTACAAGGTAGGTGCGGTTGTAGTTGATAGTCATATAGATAACGCCGCCGTCGGGGTTGAGGGGAACCTTGATCTTGTCCAGGGGCTCATCGAGGTTACCACGACTCTCTCGGCATTCCAGCATCCCGGTCTGGTCATTTCTAAGAAATATGTTGACCCTGTCGAAGTCAAGTACGGAGTGGATCCCATCGGCGCATAGATTGAAGACTTCCTCCAGACTCTGTGAGCGCTGGATAGAAGCGCTGACCTTGGTGATCCCCTGCATCCTGTCGGAAAGCGAAATGAGGCGTTTTTCATAGCGCTCCTCCCTCTGAACGAAAATGTTCTGAATCCCGGAGAGCTTTTTTTCTTCTTCGATTATTTTCAGATCTTTTTTCCCTATAAGGAACCCGAATGTTCCCATGGAAGCTGCGGTACCGAAAAGCATGTAGAGGATAAGCACTTTATCCCGAGCGGGGCCATATATGTATCCGAGGATGTGGGATAAAAAGGTCGAACCTGTATCCATGAAGAAAAGACTGTCGATAAGGAGCCAACCCAGGGGAGCACAGAAGCCCAGAATGGCACCCTTTATCGCAAAATTCACAGATCGCTTCAGGTGGGTGTTATTATCCATCGGGTCACCTCAGGGTAGTGTTTCAGGTTAATGATAAGTGCTGCTTCTGAAGTGGGAACAAAACAAGGTTGATAACTTCCTGAAAAGTCATCAACGCGCCCATTGAGGGGCGCCCGAATCCATAACCTTAATATATAGTTATGGATTCGTGAGGGAAGGGAAAACGACGCTTTTCCCTTCCCGAGGAGTAAAAAGCCATGGATGGACTTTTTACGACCCTATTAATGTTGACAGGGATAAAATAATAAATTGTTAATTGAGATGCAAGGATATCATTGAATCAAGTTTGATGGACTTTTTACGAGTCCGTCAATATTGATTTGAAATATTTACCTCATGAGTGATAACTTCCTCATGTTCAGTATAATCCTCAAACTCGTCCCTTGGCATTTATTAAGGAGGTAGTCTGTGTTAGTACCCGAATTTCTTAAGATCGTGATACTTGGAAATGAGCTTATAAGATGGATCGCCGCTGTGGTTATATTGCTGCTGGTCTATTTCACCCTGATCTTTGTAAGAGGTTTACTCGTTCGGTATCTCAAGGCGATCGCGATCACCACTGAGACCGACCTGGACGACCTGGTGGTAGAGATGATCGGCAGGACATGGAAGATGAACATGTTGGCCATCGCCATCTTCGCTGGATCCATGTCTCTCTCCGTTTCCCAGAAAGTGGAAGTCCTCCTGAGCAGCCTCGCTTCCGTCGCCTTTTTCCTGCAGCTCGGACTGTGGGGTACCGGAATTATTGCCTACCTGATCACCAAAAAGAGAAAGAAGGAGGATAAAGAGGAAAAAATAAGCCTCGCGGCCTATTCCGCCGTCTCCTGGATCGCCAGGGCAACGCTCTGGTCGTTCGTGGGCCTGCTGGCCCTCAACAACCTGGGGATAGAGGTGACGGCGCTGGTTGCCGGTCTTGGAATAAGCGGTATTGCAATTGCGCTGGCGGTTCAGAATATTCTGGGAGACCTGTTTGCTTCATTGTCCATTGTCCTTGACAGGCCTTTTGAAGTGGGGGATTTCATAATCGTTGAGGACCTTATGGGAGTTGTGCAGCATGTGGGCATAAAAACCACCAGGGTAATGAGTATTTCCGGGGAGCAGATAGTGTTTTCCAACACGGACCTCCTGAGCAGCAGGATCCGCAACTACCGCAGGATGAAGGAGAGAAGGGTATTGTTCGGACTTGGAGTTACCTACCAGACCACATCGGAGCAGGTTGAGGCTATCCCGGGAATAATACGTGAGATCGTCCAAAACACGAAGATGACGCGATTTGATCGCGCGCACTTCAAGAGTTTCGGCGATTTTTCCCTCGATTTCGAGGTTGTGTACTTCGTCCAGGACAGGGAATATGCTCTGTTCATGGACATCCAGCAGGAGATCAACCTGGAGATCATGAAGCGGTTCGAAGCGGCCGGTATCGAGTTCGCGTATCC
>JBGMRC010000076.1:0-4481 GCA_048061075.1 bacterium
GCGGCCTGCCGGTGGGCCTGCATGTGATATCATCGCCCTTTACCGAGGATCTGATGCTTAACGTTGCCTACGCCTACGAGCAGGAGAGGGGGGAGTTTCCGCTTTGCCCGTTGTAGGTAGAGGGGCAAGTTGTAAGTTGAAAGTTGAAAGTTGAAGGTTATTAACAAACAGCCATTAGTTAACAGCCAACAACTAATTTCGCATAAAGGATTTTTCCATAAAGGAAAAGCATGGAATACGAACCAGTAATAGGCCTTGAAGTTCACGCGCAGCTTAAAACAGACAGCAAGATCTTCTGCGGCTGCAGCACAGAGTTTGGGAAGGACCCGAACGTGAATACCTGCCCTGTGTGCCTGGGCCTGCCGGGAGTGCTTCCTGTGCTGAACCGGAAGGTTGTTGAGTACACGATCATGATGGGTCTTGCCACCCACTGCCGTATCGCGCAAAAGAGCATCTTCGCCCGCAAGAACTACTTCTATCCTGACCTGCCCAAGGGATACCAGATCAGCCAGTACGAGGAACCGCTCTGCGCGGACGGCTGGATAGAGATAAGATCGAATGGTTCTTCGAAAAAGATCGGTATCACCAGGATCCATATGGAGGAGGATGCGGGCAAACTGGTGCATGAGGGGGCCTTTGACGCTTCAAAGGCAAGTTTTGTGGACCTCAACAGGGCATGTGTGCCCCTTATCGAGATAGTCAGCGAACCTGATTTAAGGTCACCGGAAGATGCCAGGGAGTATATGCAGACCCTGAGAGATATCCTGGTATACCTGGATATCTGTGACGGCAATATGGAAGAAGGGTCCCTTCGCTGTGACGCCAATGTGTCTGTGAGGCCCAGGGGTTCCGATATCTTCGGTACGAGGGCCGAGATCAAGAACATGAACTCCTTCAGGTTCCTTCAGAAGGCCCTTGAGTACGAGATTGAAAGACAGACCGACATTTTGGAAAGCGGCGGTGAGGTAGTTCTGGAAACACGCCTCTTTGATTCTGACAGGGGCGTTACCTCTTCAATGAGAGGTAAGGAGGAGGCCCACGATTACAGATATTTTCCCGAACCCGATCTGGTACCTCTCAGGGTGGATCAGGAGTGGATAGACGAGCTTTCGGGGAGGCTTCCTGATCTGAGGGATGTGCTGATAGACCGATACGTCACGGATATGGGTCTGCCGGAGTACGATGCCGAGGTCCTGACGTCAGACAGGCTTGTTGCGGATTTTTTTGAAGCGGTTATAAACGAGGGTACGAAACCGAAATCTGCCAGCAACTGGATAATGGGAGAGTTCATGCGCCTGGTCAAGGACAGGGGAATGGATTCGGCCAGGATCTCTCCGGAACAGGTCGCAAGGATAATCTCACTGGTGGAAGAGGCCACTATATCGAGTTCCGCGGCCAAGAAGGTTTTCGAGGAGGTTTTTACCACCGGTAGAGATCCGGACGGTGTCGTTAAGGAAAAGGGACTTGCACAGGTATCGGATGAGGATGCTATCCGGGCAGAGGTAAAGAAGATCCTTCAAAACCATCCTGACGAGGTCGCCCAGTTCAGGGGAGGCAAGGAAAAAGTCCTGGGCTTTTTCGTCGGGCAGGTCATGAAGGCCACAAAGGGCAAGGCTAATCCCGGGGTCGTCAACAAGATCCTCAGGGAACTGTTGGCCGAATAACGAAACCTGCACAGGAGGCAGGGTTGAGCGAGATCCGTCCTATCGCATGGAACAGCGAATCCAGGATGCTCACTCTTCTGGACCAGACACTTCTCCCTTCCCGGGAAAAATACATTGATCACACTGATCCCGAGGCTGTAGCCGAGGCAATAAGCACACTTGTTGTGAGAGGCGCCCCCGCTATTGGCTGCGCCGCAGCCTTCGGGCTTGTACTGGCTTCATATCAGTATCCAGGAACAGGCACCAGGGAGTTGGCAGCATGGGTGGCCGACGCGGCCGATCTTCTTGCAGACAGCCGGCCCACCGCTGTTAACCTCGTCTGGGCTCTAAAGCGTATGTTGGGAGTTCTTAAAAAAACCAAGGGCCAGGATGCCGGCAGGATCCAGAGCTCCCTCGAAGCTGAAGCCATTGCCATTTTCAATGAGGATCTTGCCTCCTGCAGGGAGATAGGGGATATCGGTGCCCGGTTGGTCTCCGAAAATGCTCATATAATGACGTACTGTAACGCCGGCGCTCTGGCAACAGCCGGGTACGGAACGGCTCTGGGCGTGATCCGTTCAGCTCACAGGATGGGGAAGGTCACAACAGTCTGGGTGTGTGAAACAAGGCCTGTTCTCCAGGGTGCCAGATTGACATACTGGGAACTGATGAAAGAAGGGATTCCGTGCACACTAGTCACCGATAATATTGTCGGGAGCCTTATGTCCGCAGGGGATGTGGACCTTGTAGTCGTGGGCGCAGACAGGATCGCCGCAAACGGAGACGTGGCGAACAAGATCGGAACCTACACGGTAGCAGTCCTGGCCGAGCGCCATAACGTACCTTTCGTTGTAGCTGCTCCCCTTTCCACGATCGATCTTTCCAAAGCCACAGGCGAGTCGATTCCCATTGAGGAAAGGCCGCCGGAGGAGATGTCCGGATACGGAGGAGTGGTCTGGGTGCCCCAGGGCGCCCGGATATACAATCCAGCATTCGATGTCACACCTGCTGATCTTGTTCACGCTATCGTAACTGAAAGGGGTATCGCGAAAGCTCCTTATTCATCCAGCCTTAAGGCCCTGTTCACTTCAGGGGACTGACACCTTATGCCCGGACCGGACCCTAAAAAGCTCGAAAGGCTGATCACAAACAGCGGTCGGATCAAAGACCCAGGTTCCGTACCCGGACTCCTGGAATCCATGGCCGATCACGCATCACGGCGGGGGCTGCCGAATGGTTTCATTGAACATGCTGTTAATGAAGCACTGACTACATCCGACCCTGAAACAGCTTTGAACAGGCTGGTCAGGATCCTTGTCATGATAGAGGACCCGGCATTCCATTCCCTCCTGGAAGATCCCGACGGCCTCAAGTCGCTTCTGGCGATACTGGGATACAGCAACTATCTTTCCTCCCTTATGCTGAGATCGCCGGCTGATTATGTCTGGCTCATGAGAGACGTGGGTCTGTCGGGTAAAAGAACCCTTGCCATGATGCAGAAGGAGCTCGCCGGTGCGATGGGAAGCAGTACAGACATGGAAGGGGCAACTCGAGCCCTGAGAAGGAACAAATACAGGGAGATGCTGAGGATAGGGGTCAGAGACCTTCTGGGAGCAGCGTCCCTTGCCGAAACCGTCCACGATATCTCGAATCTGGCAGAGACCTCCATAGACGGGGCGGTTACCAGGGTTACTGACATCCTGAGGGAAAAACACGGTACACCGGTATATGACACCGGGGGTAACATCACCCGTCCAGGGAAGTTCTCCGTGCTGGGTCTGGGAAAGCTTGGCGGAGAGGAGCTCAATTACAGCTCTGATGTTGACCTCCTTTACGTATATTCTTCCCATGAGGGGGCAACAACTGGACGACCATCCGCCTCTGGCGGATACAGGGACTCAATAGAAAACCACCGCTTCTTCGTAAGGACCGGAGAGATGGTTACAAAACTGCTTAACGACCGCACTGAAGACGGCTTTGTCTTCCGTGTTGATCTCAGGCTGCGTCCGGAGGGTGAATCTGGCGAAATAGCGTATTCTCTTGCCAGCCTGGAGGTCTACTACCAGTCATGGGGACGAACTACTGACAGATTAGCTCTGCTCAAGGCAAAGCCTGTTGGCGGCTTCAGGCGCCTTGGCGAGGAGTTCATCGGTCTTATGGAACCCTTCGTCTACCGAAAGCATCTTGATTACAGCGCCCTGGAGGAAGTGGGTGCGCTAAAGGAGAAGATCGATATTCATATCGGAGCTGCAGGGGAAGGCATCAACGATATAAAGCTCGGTCGGGGAGGTATAAGGGAGATCGAATTCCTGGTCCAGAGCCTTCAGCTAATCAACGGCGGGAGAAACCCGGTCATCAGGGGACGAAATACCCTTCAGTCCATCGACCGCTTAATGAGGAACGGCTACCTTACGGAAAGGGATGCGGAGTCTTTGTCTTCGGCATATATATTTCTAAGAACCGTAGAACACCGGGTGCAGCTTGTTGAGGAACGGCAGACACATACACTGCCGGCGGATCAGGAATCACTGGAAAAGCTGGCCTTTGCGATGGGGTACTCAAGAGAGGGTGTGGGAGACCGAAAAACCTTCGAACATGCCCTTGGTAAATTCACTGGTATGGTACAGGATAGTTTCGATCGCCTCTTTTCCAGAGGCAAGGTTCCGATTACCGGAGTTTGTGAAGAGCATGTCAAACTCATGAGTGACGATCTGTCCTATGAGGAAGCGATAGCTGAAATGCAAGGCCTGGGTTTTGCAGATCCTGAAACAGGCTACAGGAACCTCCTGTTGCTCAGGGACGGGCCGGAGTTCGGCCATTTCCCGGATAGCTGCAGGG
>JBGMRC010000076.1:4581-6484 GCA_048061075.1 bacterium
CTCCTGTTGCTCAGGGACGGGCCGGAGTTCGGCCATTTCCCGGATAGCTGCAGGGATCTTCTCAGGAGGATAGCTCCCCGCCTGCTGGATGAGTTGAAGGAATCCCCGGACCCGGATCACGTTCTCATCAACCTGGAGCGCTTCATCCGCAGGGTCGGTGCAAGGGCGTCATACTATGCCCTGCTTGCGCAAAATCCTGAGTCCATCAAGCTGCTCGTAACTGTATTCGGCTTTTCACAGCACCTCTCGGGACTCCTGATCAGTCAACCGGACCTGTTGGACCTCATGGTAAGTACTGAGGATCTATCCGCCGGTAAATCCAGGGACGACCTGACTTGTGAGCTCAGGGACATGATAAATGGCAGTCCATCCTTCGAGGATGAACTTGTCATGATGAGGAGGTTCAGGAACGGCGAGATGCTCAGGATCGGTCTTGGTGATCTTCTGGGCTTGAGAGACCTTCCGGCTGTAAACCGGGAACTGACCGAATTGTCGGATATAATCCTTGATACCTCACGCCGACTTGCATTCAGAGACGCTGATAAAAAGGAGTTGAAACCCTGCGAGAATGGCAGGTTCACAGTGGTGGCTATGGGGAAAATGGGCGGCAGGGAGATGAACTACAGCTCCGACCTGGATCTGATCTTCCTTTACGAGGGAGACGAAAAGAGCAGGGAGTACTATACATGGGCAGCCCAGCGGATGATCACGATCCTTTCCAGCCCTACAGGGGAGGGGCTTCTGTACCGCATAGATATGAGGCTCAGGCCTTCAGGGCATGCCGGACCCCTTGTTACCAGCGGGAAGTCGTTTGTCAGATACCATACAGAGGAAGCCATGGTATGGGAACAGCAGGCCCTGATCAAGGCAAGGTGCGTTGCAGGTGACGAATCGTTCATGGAAAAGGTTAACGATCAGCTTCAGGACCTGGTTTACGGGCGGGATCTCAGAGAGGAGGACGTGATAGAGATCCGTCGTATCCGTGACAGGATGGAAGCTGAAATATCCTCTGAAGCCGGGGGCAAATTCTACGATATCAAGCTGGGATGGGGCGGGCTGGTGGACATCGAGTTTGCCGTTCAGGTCATGCAGTTGCACTTCGGAGGCAAACATCCCCAAGTCAGGTCTACGTCAACGATGGGGGCTCTCGACACCCTCAACCAAGCTGGACTTGTTGAGGAAAAACAGTATAATACACTGCGTCGAGCATACTCATTTTACAGAGGTATCGAGAACCGGCAGCACATATATCAGGACAGATCGGACCACCGAATATTTCTTGACAAGGAAAGGCTAAGGCCCCTTGTAAGACGGTTGGGTCATGAGGGAACATCGGATTCACTGGCCGGATTCCTGGATGAAGTCAAGAAAACCAGGGGAGAGGTCAGGGAAGTATTCGACAGTATCCTTGGTAATATAGAGATAGAATTATCCTGACATGGGTTTATCGCTCAACCCGTGTCTGTTTTTACGGAGGCTTGATGATGGTTAACCCCGTAGCCAAAATATGGATGAACGGTCAGATGGTGGATTGGGCGGACGCAAAAGTCCATGTTCTGACCCACACACTTCACTACGGGCTGGGAGTTTTCGAGGGGATACGTTTCTACGAGACTTCCGATGGTCCAGGTATCTTCCGCCTGACCGAACACGTAAAGAGATTGTACGATTCATGTCACATCTGCAGGATCGAAGTGCCCTATGACTGGGATACTCTCTGGAATGCGCATCTTGATGTGGTGCGTGTAAACGGCCTGGCCGACGGGTACATAAGGCCGGTTGTGTATCTGAAGGACGGACCAATGGGCCTGCTCGTCAAGGAAGATCATCCTGTAGGCGTTTTTATCGCCTCCTGGGCCTGGGGCGCCTATCTGGGCGAAGAGGGTCTCAAAAAAGGGATAAG
>JBGMRC010000077.1:0-6422 GCA_048061075.1 bacterium
AGGTGCCAGCGGTACCGGTTGAGGATGCGGGGCAGGGGTGCTGCTGATGGCCCCAGCAACCGGATGCCCTTAGTATCGGAATGATGCCGGGCGATATCCATGCAGGCATTCTGGACCGTCTCTTCCCTGGCGCCTTCCACTATCACACGGCCCATCCTGCCGAAAGGCGGATATCCCAGTTCGCTTCGTATTGCAGTCTCCGCTTCGTAAAAGGCCCTGTAATTGCCGTCAAGGGCCATGGAAACCGAATAGTGACCCGGGAAGTAGGACTGAACGATGACTCTGCCTTTTTTAGTGCCCCTGCCGGCCCTGCCAGACACCTGGGTGATAAGCTGATAGGTCTTTTCCGAGGAACGGAAATCCGGAAAATCCAGGGCCTGCTCCGCGTTGAGAATGCCCACAAGGGTCACATTCGGAAAATCGTGCCCCTTGGCGATGATCTGGGTCCCGACAAGAACCTGGATCTCGTTTTTGTCCATCCTCGTATATATCTCCTGAAGGGCTCCCTTTTTAACTATGGTGTCCCGGTCAAGTCTCTCTGTTACGGCTCCGGGAAGGGCCGAGGCGATGGCTGATTCCAGGCGCTGGGTTCCTGTGCCCACAGGGGATATTCTGGTCCCCTGGCAGTTGGGGCACGCATCGGGAGGAGGCTGAAGGTGCCCGCAGTAATGGCACAGCATGCCCCTTTTACGGTGATATGTAAGTGTCACAGCGCAGTTCGGGCACGGGACGGTGTAGCTGCAGTCCGGGCAGAGGATAAAAGGTGAAAAGCCCCTTCGGTTTAAAAAGAGCATTGCCTGGGAGCCGCTGTCTACGGTTTCCTTCAGAACGTTCATTAGACGGTCTGAAAGGAAGGGGTGCTCTGTCCTGGTCACCTCGGGATCGGCCATGTTCACTATCTCGATCTCAGGCTCCGGATGCGGGGTCACCCTCTCGGGAAGCTCCAGGCGCCGGTACTTTCCAACTTCTGAATTCCTGTAGGATTCCAGTGAAGGTGTTGCTGAGCCGAGGACCACCGGGACTCCCTGTATCTGCCCTCTCTTTACCGCCACATCCCGCGCATGGTAGCTGGGTGTCTCCTCCTGGCGGAAGGAAGCGTCGTGCTCCTCGTCGATGATAATGAGACCCAGGTCGGGGACAGGAACGAAAACACCTGAACGCACACCGACGACGAGGCGGGCCCTGCCTTCCCTGACATTCTCCCAGGAAGATCTCTTCTGGGCCGCCGTAAGGGCGCTGTGCATCACAGCTACGCTGTCTTTCGCTATCCTCTCCAGGCGTGAAGTCAGAAGTGGAGTTAGAGAAATCTCGGGCACAAGAAGCAGCACACTTTGTCCCATATTCATTGTTTTCTCCGCGGCACGGAGGTAGATCTCAGTCTTCCCGGAGCCTGTTACTCCCTGAAGCAGAGTTACTGAAAAACTGCCGTCATCGACGGATTTTTCAATAGAGCCCAGCACTCTCTTCTGGTCCCGGGTAAGGGTGTGTTCGGTATCTTCATCCCGGCGATAAGAAGGCGCCGTCAGGACGGTCTCGCCGGCCGCGGTGCCCGAAGGATGGGAATCCGACACTTCTATCAGCCCGGCATCAAGGCATCTCTCGAATTCATCAGAGGAGAATTTTTTCTCAAGGTGTGCCGCTGTTCTGGGCCCGCTTTTCAGAGCGGCCAGCAGTTCGCCGAAGGGATCTGCCGTATCGTCTTTAAGGGCGGACCTTCCCCCTTCTGTGAGCCTGAATTTGGAACTGCCGCTCCTGGCGGGGGGAGGCACGCACATTCTGACAATGAGGCCGAGGGGAGACTGGTAGTAGGAGGCTGTCCACCTGGCAAGTTCCAGCAAATTGTCCTCGACCGGTGGAACAGGAGACACAGACAGAACGGATCGGACTTTGAGTGGTACCTCTTCTACCAACTCCATCACGACGCCGTTTATGGTTCGCTTGCCGAAGGGGGCCGTTACTACATGACCTGGGGCGATCCTGCCCAGGAGATGGTCCGGTACCCGGTAGTGGAATACGTCTTCGACGGGGCGGGGAACCGCTACCCTGACGAAGCTGACGGTCATGGAGTTGTGTCGTCTTCGATATCCGTTGACAGGCGTTCGATCATGAGGAGCTCTCCATCCCTGGAGATCTCCGTCCTGGCAGGATAGGGGAGGTTGTTGCCAACGCTAACGGTCTCGAGATAGAGGGCGGTAGTCCATGACTTCTTCTGGGTGAGGATCTCTGACTTGACAGGCATAAGATCGTCCTTTCTAAGCCAGAGATGAACGCGGTCGCCCTCAATGAGATAGGAGATCACGGAATCCAGGCGATCCAGCCTGACAGATGGATTCTCTCCCAGGATCCGGGTTCGAAGTGTACCGAAGAGGGAATCCTTGTCAACCGTGAGGAGGTGGAAAGGAAGATAGCCGCCCTGGCCGAAAAGGTCCACCTCAGGGATCACATCCTTTCCTCTCAGGGGCAAGGTGGCGGAAACCTTTCCCAGCTCTTCGCCGTCGGCCGTCTCCAGGACAAGGTTTACCGAGGCAGGTCGGGCCTTGTCCCATAGTTTTGCCATATCCTTTAAAAGTTCATCGGCCGGTGGGCTGTAGGCAAAGGATATTGACGGGAGGAGAAGAATTATTGCGACGGCTATTCTCAATCTTCTCCCTCTTCTTCCGGCGGCTGCATGAGCTCCAGATATCTCGAGGCCAGGCCTTCAGGGTTCTCGATGGAAAGCGCACGGGCAAATTCTATGATAAAACCCCTCAGATAAACTGGTGCGGGCAGCTGGCTGTATTTTTCGAGCTCGATATTTTCAAGGTGGGTCGAACGTATCTTCGTCCTTGTTGATACTTCCTTCAGTGTGAGGCCCAGGTTCTCCCTGAGCGTTCTCAGGTATCGTCCCGGCGATTCATCGGGATTGGAGGCGGCGTTTGCCAACTCAATTTCAAGGTGGGCGTTGTCCTCAGAGGCCTTGCTGCGGGAGTAATCTCTGGTAATGCGCATATAAGCTTTCTCTATCTTGTCCAGCATTTCCCGGCGTTCATCGTCGGCAAGGAGGGAGTATGTGGAAAGCGAGCCTTCAGAGTAGATAGCTTTCATTCGATGGTAGGAGCGGGCAATTTCTTTTTCGTCCGCTCCCGGCTCTACTCCAAGGATCTTGTAATCGTTGTTATTGAGCGTATCATTCATGGGAATCGCCGTCGTGGGAGAGAAGGTTCCTGGATATCTTATGAATGGACTTCGTAAAAGGCGAGGCAGGAAACATGCCCATGACAGACTTTCTCATCCTGATGGCCTTCTTTACATGATCATCATCCTCGATCTCACCGACGAATTCCACTGTAATGCCGAAATAGTCCTTGCAGGCTACGCTGATGTCCTGCCCCAGGTCCTTGTCGTCCCATCTCCGAACCATATTAATAATAATATTGGGCCTGAAGTTGTCCGCTGCTACCTGGAGCGCTTCCCCGGCTTTACGATTGACTGAATGGACGTTTTCGATAAGAGCCCTCGGTGACTGGATACCCCGGGCAATCTTTTCCACCATCACCCTGTCTATTGCTTCGGTAACCCCAGTCCTGTTGGTGGCCCTTTTGAGCTTGCGGTAAAAAGCCGCCTTGATGAAGTGATAGGCGTTTTCCACGGATGTGGGTTCAGGCAGGACCACCAGGATCCCTTCCTGGGCAACGAGGAAAAAATCAAGGATATTGAAGCTTGTACCTGATCCGAGGTCAAGTATGACATAGTCAGCGTCCAGTTTCGATATGTGCCGGAGCAGCTTCTCCTTCTGTGTGTATTTGGGATTTGCCATCTCCATAAGCGCCCTGGCTCCGCTTATCAGCCAGAGGTTTGGTATGGGCGTAGGGGCTATGATCTCATGGAGGTTGTCTACCTCGCGCCTCAGGAAGGCGGAGAGGGTGTACTTGGGATTCGGCATCCCGATTACCGTGTGGAGATTCGCGCCTCCCAGATCCGCATCGATAGCAATGCAGCGCTTACCCCGCTGAGCCAGGCTGATGGCGAGATTGGAGGTGATCACGGACTTGCCCACACCGCCCTTACCTCCACCTACGGCCCATATAACAGGGCCCTTTGGCTTGGAGTCGCTTTTTTCCAGGGTACTCATCTCATCCTATTGGTTATGGATATAGTAGACCAGACCGGTCAGCAGCTTTGGGTAAAAGAATGTGGATTTCTGGGGCATTCTCTGCCCTGCCCGTGTTACTGCCACAAGGTCGTCCAAACCGGTCGGGTTCATCAGTATCAGGGCCTGCCCCCCGGATCGGGCCCGGTTGATCGCGTCTGAAATATCCTTGAAGTACTCCAGGTGCTCCTGGTGGCTTATCTGTTCAGGAGTCATATCGAGACACCGTATCATAAGCAACCTCTCTGCCAGAGTAACATCGAGTGTCCTGACGGCAGCGGGCAGGTCGGGCATCTCCTTTTCAAGGGCGGTTTCAGGTTTCAATACGGCTCTGTAGAACTGGTCCGAGGCCGGATCGTACAGGAAAAACCCACGCCCACCCCCCCCGGTCGGAGAGTGTCCTGAGCGCAGAGATTCCTCCATTTCGGGAGCGGGGTCCATTATCTCGAAGAAGTCTGAAAGGCAGTTGAGAAGTTTCTGGAAATCAAAGTTTTCAAAACCATAAAGATGGCGATGGGTGGGGAGAATTGCAAGGCCGGGATCCTCCATCCCCACCAGAGCCATCATGACGAAGTTATAATCTTTGTCTGGATCGGGATCCATTTCGGACTTCTCACGGGAGTAGTTGAGAGCAGTTTCGTACCTGTGGTGGCCGTCGGCAATGTAGAAGTCCCGGTCAGAAAGAAGATCGGTTATCCTTTCCACAACAGACGGGTCGCTTATTATCCACATTTTTCTACCGATGTCGTCCGCGTCAACGAAATCAACTATTGGTTCGGAGGCGAATGTATCGGCCAGGGCGTCCATTACCACACTGGATTCTCCGTCAAAGAGGGCGAAGATCTGGCTGAGGTTTCCCCCATATGCATGCATAAGGCGGAGCCTGTCCTCTTTCGGACCCAAGTGAGTTCTTTCGTGAGGGTGTATCCTTCCCGAGTCCAGAGGTTCCAGGCGAATCCGGCCGATGATGCCCCATCTTCTGCGAGGAGAGTCCTCGCCGGGGAGCTGGAAGGAATCCTCTATCAGATAGTAACAGGGTGTATCATCATTAATAAGAACATCACTGGATTGCCACTCCTTCATCCGGTTAGAACCTTCATCATAGCCCCCGTGCTTTCCCGGTTCAGTGCCCAGAATCAACTGGACGCAGTTGTAGGGGCTTCGGGCCAGAAGCTCGGCGTGCTGCCCTGGATCTATAACGTCGTAGGGTGGCGCGACAACAGTGGAAAAATCATCAATTTTCTCGTGGTTATACCGGATACCGGCGAACGGTCTTATCTCTGGCACTTATCCACCTCCTGTCAGAAAGAGAATAACATTCTCTGTAACCGTGGGCAAGGCGCTTGGAGAACAGGAGGTGAACCAGGGAAGATGGTGTGCTGATTCACCTCCTGCTCTCCAGTTCCAGGTTCCCCTTCGACTAGCTCAGGGTCGAGAGCCTGTCGAACGACAAGTTCCGGGTTCCAGGTAATATCATAACAGTATTAATTGCTTGAAACTTGAAACGTGAAACATGAAACTGATTCTTATACCAGGGAAAAATACGGGAGGCGAAAAATGAGCGTTACCGAAAAGACACAATCGATAAGGAACCGACGCAGCATAAGGAGTTACAAGCCCGATCTTATTCCCGATGAAATTATCAGGGATATAGTCGATTGCGCAAGGCTGGCTCCCACGGCCAGGAACGTACAACCCTGGGTCATTGGGGTAATCAGGGACAAGAAGCTCAGAGACTCCATCGCGGATCTTGCGGAATACGGAAAATTCATCAGCAAAAGCCCGGTTTGCTTTGCGGTATTCATCAAAGAAAACGAGAAATACTTTATGGAGGATGGCTGCGCGGCCACCATGAATATTATACTGGCTGCCGCTGCCCACGGAGTGGGCACCTGCTGGGTTGCAGGACACAAAAAGGACTATGTGGGAGCGATACGTGAGCTGCTGGGTGTTCCGTCGGACTATACCCTGATCTCCCTTATTTCAGCTGGATATGCCCTTGAAACCCCGAATCCGAGTAAGAAATCAGTAGATGATGTTGTTTTCTTTGATTTGTATGAGTAGTGTAAATCAGTGCGAAGGGCGTAGTGCGAAGGGCGTTGACTCTGAAAAAGAAGTCAGAATTCAGAATACGGGAGATCAAAGATGAAATACTCACTACCGGAAGAGATCAAGAAAAATCCGGAGATTGAAGTACCAGTTAAAGGTATAAGGGGGTGGAAAGTTGGCGGCGATCACGGGCTGGTTGTTTTCCTGGAGATCCAACCCGGGACCGATCTTCCGGAACATTACC
>JBGMRC010000078.1:0-2707 GCA_048061075.1 bacterium
GATCAATGAAAATACTGGTTGTTCTACCGCACAGTAAGACTGAAACTTGACACCCCCACTAAAGATGTTCTATTCTGCGTTCAGTGGGCAAAGGGAAGACGGTGCGAATCCGTCGCGGACCCGCCGCTGTAACCGGGGACGAAAACCGCAATAAAAAGCCACTATTCCAATCTTTGAGGAATGGGAAGGCGCGGCGAGTAGGACGATCCGGAAGCCAGAAGACCTGCCCACCAGACACGGCCGAAAAAGCCTCCGCGGTATGAGGCGTTCCGGCAACTGAGCGGATGAAAAACGGCATCCCGGGTTTCGAAAGAGACCCGGGATTTTTTATTTCCGGAACAGGGGAAGGAAAGAGAAATATGAGAAAGTTCCATATTATTTTACCCCTTGCACTCCTGATCTTTGCCGGTCCCCGGATATCTCTGGCACAGGAGATATCAGGGGAGGAGATAGAGGAAGTAGTCGTGACAGCCACTCGAATCAGGACAACCATCACGGAGACTGCAGCCTCAATAACAGTAATTACATCTGAAGAGATACAAAGGAAAAATGTCAACACCGTCTACGAACTGCTAGAAACGGTGCCGGGTCTGGGTGTTGTCCAAAACGGCGGGGCCGGACAGCCCTCTTCTGTCTTCATACGGGGATCCAAGTCTGAAGACGCCCTTGTATTAATTGACGGGATCGAAGTGAACGATCCGATAACTCCCGGCCGATCCTTTAATTTTGCGCACCTCTCAGTTGACAACATTGAGCGGATCGAGATTCTCAGAGGCCCTGCGGGGACTCTTTACGGTTCGGACGCCATGGCGGGTGTGATAAAGATCGTTACAAAACAGGGCGAAGGGAAGCCGCGTGCTTCGATTTCCACCGAGACCGGTTCTTTTCGTTCGTTACGGACCAGGTTCGGTGTAACCGGCGGCGGCGAAAATGGATACTATTCCCTTACTGTGTCCAGGTTCGATTCGGACGGTATTTCCGCAGCGTCTGAAAGGAGGGGAAACAGCGAGGAGGACGCCTACACGAATACGTCCCTTTCTGCGAGAGCAGGATTGTCCCTGTCGGAAGGCTTCGAAGTTGATCTGGTGCTGCGGCTGCAGGATGCGAGGATCGAACAGGACGATTTCGATTTTGCCACTGGGCTGCCCTCGGACGACCTGGATTACTTTTCTAAATCGGAACAGGTTTTTTTGCGTGTGGAAGGACAATCGATATCCAGCGGCGGCAGCTGGGAACAGGCTTTGGGTTTTTCCGTCGCCCGGCACGACCGTCTTGACAGAAACGATCCCGACGATGCCTTCGATATTAATGTCTGGAACGACACCTTCGAAGGTGATCTCCTGAAAGTGGACTGGGTGAACACATTTTATCTTTCTTCAAAAAACACATTACTCTTCGGTCTCGAGGTCGAAGAGGAAAACGGCAGGACCAGCACGCTTGCCGAAAAGACGGCAAGGACAACAGCCGCTTACATCCTGGAACAGGTGGATATTAATAATCGCCTGCACGTATCTTTAGGTTTCAGGACAGACGACCACAGCAGCTTCGGGGCCGAGACGACATACAACCTGGCCCCCGTATACACACTTGCCGGTTCGGGTACAAAGTTCAGGGCGGCTTACGGAACGGGCTTCAAGGCTCCGACCCTTTTCCAGCTCTTTTCCTCCTACGGTGACCCGACGCTGGATCCGGAAAGGAGCCGGGGTTGGGAAGCCGGATTCGACCACGAAATAGCCGGAGGCGCGGCCGACCTTGGAGTTACATATTTTGTTAACGATTTTGATAATTTGATCGATTTTGATTCGGTGACGTTAACCTATAAAAATATCGGTGCTGTCAGGACAGAGGGGGTCGAGTTAATGACTTCTTTCAGGCCGGCAGACAACCTTAAACTCGCTTTTAACTACACTCTCACTAAGGCCGAGGATGATGCGGGCCAGCCTCTTGTCAGGCGCCCTGACAATAAAGTGGCCTTTGAACTGAGCCGTAACTTTGATAGTTCCGGGAACGTGTATCTGGAGGTGGTCTACATAGGCAAAAGGGATGATTTTGATTTCTCAACCTTTCCCGCAACCAGGGTAGAGCTGGGGGCGTACACCCTGATGAATGCATCCGCTACGGTGGGGCTGGGAGAAAAGATCACTTTGACCGGGAGAATGGAGAACCTCCTGGATGAGGATTTCGAAGAGGTTCTGGGATACGGGACGGCCGGGATATCGGGGTATGTGGGCGTTAAGGCGGAATTGTAATAGAAAGTGCGCAGGGCGCAGGGCGAAGGGCGCTGAGTCACATAAAACGGAGTAACGGCGTATCGAGGTATAGTGTTACTAGAAACTAGAAACCAGAAACTAGAAACACCAGCCATTGGCTGGCCGGGCGGCATGAAAACACCCTTAATTCTTTCAGTTGCTTTGCATGCGATGATCTTAATTCTGTTCGTTGCCGGAATAGGAATCCAAAGCGGCGGTCCGGGCGAAGTGGAAGTGATGTATGTTTCGCTGGTGCAAACATTAGACCCGGTGCGAACACTAGACCCAGGACCCAGGACCCAGGACCCAAGATCAGATAATCAAGATCTGAGGTCCAGGAACGAAGAGGTATCGCTTAACTCTCAACCTTCAACTTTCAACGTTCAACTTTCAACATTAGTTGATGAAGCAACAACTAACAACCAACAACTGACAACTTCTGATCTTGATTCTCCAAT
>JBGMRC010000078.1:2807-6312 GCA_048061075.1 bacterium
ATGAAGCAACAACTAACAACCAACAACTGACAACTTCTGATCTTGATTCTCCAATCTCCAATTTCCAATTTCCAATTTCGACTCTCGACTCTCGAATCTCGAACCCGGAATCAGTAGCCGTCACCGCTTATGCAGGCGAAAGCCTGCCGGCAGGCATCCTGGGCCAGGGAAATGAAGCCAACGCGGGCTTGGTATACATTCCTCCGACAACGATCAAGCTGCCCAGACCTGCTTACCCCATCGTTTCACGCAGGAAGGGAGAGGATGGAACGGTGACCCTTTCCTTCCTTGTCTATTCTGACGGCACTGTGGGGGGAATATCTGTGGTCCGGTCCAGCGGATACCCGCGCCTGGACAAAGCTGCCAGTAAATCGCTCAGGTCAGCTGTGTTCCGACCGCCGTCGGAAAAGGGTCTCCCCGTTAACAGTAGCAGGAAGATCGCCTTCAGCTTCAGGCTGAAGGACTGAGGTGGCAGCCGTGCGTCGTAAATTTACACTTTCTGCGCTCGTTGCCCTGTTCCTGGCGGCCGGCTTTTACGCAAGTGCTTTCCTGCCGGAGAAGGGAAGTACATCTCCTCCTGCAGAAGAGACATCCCTTGGGACAGAAGGTGAAAATTTCAACTATAAGCGGATCATCTCCCTTGCCCCTTCAATAACCGAGGTCCTGTTCTCACTGGGTGCGGGGGGACGGGTGGTGGGGATCACCCGCTATGGCGACTTCCCGCCGGAGACTGCGGACATAAGTAAGGTTGGAGGCTACTTCGACATCAACTACGAAGCCATCCTGGCAACGGGACCGGACCTCGTGATCCTTCTTGCTGAACACGACGAACCAGGGGCCTACCTTTCCGGCCTTGGTATCCAGGTTATGTCCGTAGACCACAGCTCAATTGGTGGGATAATCGATTCAATAAAGGCTATCGGCAAGGTGTTGGAAGTCCAGGACGCGGCAGCTGAGCTGGTTGCCGAACTGGAAAAAAGGATAGAGAGGGTCTTAGCGGCAACGAAGGGAAGGAGCAGGCCGCGGGTGATGGTTGCCATAGGCCGGGGTATGGAGAAGGGAAGCATAGGAAATGTTTACATCTCCGGCAGGGACGGCTTCTACGATGAATTGATCACACTGGCCGGCGGTGAGAACGCATATCAGGACAAAACACTGAAATTTCCGGCACTGTCGGTTGAGGGCGTAGTCAGATTGAACCCTGAAGTTATTGTTGAGATGCTGCCCGATGTGAAAGAGGCTGAGAGTGTGGAGCAGATAGCCGAAAAGTGGCGTTCCATTTCATCGGTGGACGCTATCGAGAAAGAACGTTTATACATATTTGTGGAGGATTTCGTTGTGGTTCCAGGACCCAGGTTTATTCTTCTGCTGGAGATGATGGCAAAGGTCCTTCATCCGGAGATCGACTGGGAGGCTATGTGAAAACCACGACACTGTTTTCGGTTCAGGATTACAGCTTTTCCATCGGCAAGGCTCAGATACTCCAGGATCTCAACTTCGATATAGCGGCTGGGGAATATCTGTCAATAATAGGGCCCAATGGCGCGGGAAAGACGACTCTTCTGAAGTGTCTTGTAGGCATATATTCCGAAGGAGACGGGAAGATAACTCTTAACGGAAAACCTCTTGAGGCCTTTTCAAGAAAGGAACTTGCCATACAAATAAGCTATGTACCCCAGGCTGAGACGGGGCCCGTTGCCTTTACGGCAGGGGAGTTCGTGTTGATGGGCAGGTATCCCCACTTGAGTCCATTTTCTTCGATCAAGGAAAACGACAGGGAGGAGGCAATTGAAGCAATGCGCGTCACGGGTACGCTGGAGTTTGCAGACCGCCACCTGGAGACACTCAGCGGCGGTGAACGACAGAAGGTTTTCATCGCGGCAGCCCTGGCCCAGGGAGCACAAACCCTGCTTCTTGACGAACCGACAACCTTTCTCGATCCCAGGCACGCTGATGATGTTATGAGAACCCTTTCCCGGCTGAATGAGGAGTCGGGCGTAACAATTATTTCCGTTACTCACGATATAAATATAGCCGCCCTTGAATGCGACCGGGTGCTTGCTCTAAAGGACGGGAGGGTGATCTTCTGGGGTTCGCCGGCGGAGATAATGGACAGCATGGTCCTGGAAAATATTTTCGAGAGGAATTTTATTATGGCCGAACACCCGGTTACAGGAAGATCTTATGTCGTACCGGGCAGAGCATAAACTCCGGAACCTCGGCTGAATATATACATATCAGGCCTGGTTTTTGGGTGTAATCACTCGCCTTCGCAACCCCCTTTGAGCTTCGCTTCGTGATTCACCAAAACCCAGGCCTGATGAATACACTATGCCGAAATCACAGAAACTAATTTGAAGATGAATAAAAAAAAGAATACCGTAATCCTGGTACTTTTCTTCTCCGCTCTGCTTGTCATAGCAGTGGCCCCGCTTGTCGGGATGAAATTGACGCCTTTGGAAGCTGTTTTTGATCCAGCCGGATCGGGGATAGAGGGAGAGATCTTCTGGAAGTTAAGGGTGCCGAGAGTAGCCGTTTCCTTTCTTGCCGGAGCGGCGCTGGCCATAAGCGGGATGGTCTTCCAGGCCATATTCAGAAACTCCCTTGCAACCCCGTTTACCATGGGAGTTTCATCAGGCGCGGCTCTGGGTGCTGCGGCTTATATACGCTTTGGCCTTCCGGTGGCGGTGTTCGGTATCCCCGGGACAAGCGTGTCGGCCTTCGGGGGAGCTCTCATGTCGATCCTTCTTGTCTATGGAATAACCAGAGCCAGGAAGGGGTTTTCAATAGCTACAATGCTTCTCGCGGGTGTGGCCGTGAGCTTCTTTTTTTCCAGTTTGAACCTCTTCACCCAGTACATCAGTGATTTTACGCAGACCTTCAGGATAATACGATGGTTAATGGGGGGTATCGCAGTGGCCGGATTCGACTCCTTCTGGAGGATCCTCCCCTTTGTTGCCATCGGTACCGCCTTCGTACTGTACCTGACAAACGAACTGAATCTGTTCACTACCGGGGAGGAGATAGCCGCCACCAGAGGAGTGGACGTTGTGAAGGTAAGGCGCATCCTGTTCTTCGCTACGTCCCTGATGGTGGGAGGTGTTGTAGCGGTCGCCGGACCGATAGGTTTCGTGGGGATGATGTCTCCTCACATTTGCCGGATCTTCGTCGGTCCGGACCACCGTTACCTGACGCCGGCGACAATCCTCTTTGGTGGGATCTTCCTGACGCTGTCCGACACTCTCGCACGCACAGTCATAGCACCTGCCGAAATTCCAGTAGGCGTGATCACAGCCCTGCTGGGGGGGCCGTTCTTCATATGGCTGCTGCTTGGAGGGTCAACGGAGAAGGGGATTCTCTAGCGCGTCCAATGTCCAACTACTACACTAAAACCTGCCCCAGAACGGTGCTGCCACCTTCTGCGGAGTCAGATCTTCCAGGTAGTCAGGTGTCTGCCAGGTTGAAACAATGCCTTCCTCGAGCCATGAGAAGCGTCCGTCCATAA
>JBGMRC010000079.1:0-6186 GCA_048061075.1 bacterium
CTCCCTTGACAATGACCGACCGGTCGGTCATGATATTCGGTGAGGTGAACATGGCAGCAAAGATAGTGGACAGGGAACAGAGGAGAAAAGAGATAGCAAGGGCGGCGATGAGCCTGTTTTCAGTGAAAGGCTTTGAGGCCACCTCCATCAGTCAGGTAGCCCGGGCTGCTGGTATCGGTAAGGGGACTGTTTACGAGTACTTCACTTCAAAGGACGAGCTGATAGCCACCTCGATCTTTCTTTGGTGTGAAAGTGTTATTGAGGGCGCCATGTCGATAATAAGGGAGATAAAGGACCCGGAACAAAAGCTTCGGACTTTTGTACTCTTATCCGTAGAGCCTCTTATTGCTGATGAACACTCTATTAAAACCTCCGTTTTTATATTTCAGTTCATCCTGTCAAAACTGAATAATCAAGTTTTTTTCAACACATTTCAACAGGCCTTCAGCAATATGGGGGATATCATAGTGGATATCATCATGGAGGGACGCCAGCAGGGTGTCTTTCACATCACGGATGAAAAGGAAGCTGAAATGCTGGCGATCAATCTCATGGCCTTTCTGGACGGTATCCTGCTGCACCACATGATCATCGGAGAAAAATTCAACCTGCTTAGCCAGGTTGAGCATTACATGAAATACCTGCTGGATGTTAATCTCAGAGTCAGGATGCAGGAGGAAAAACAATAATGAGAGCAATTCCTGAACCAGGTTATGGAAAAATACTTATAACTGCAGTTCTCTTCACAATACTGTCCTTACTCTCTGCGTCTTCAGCAGATGCAAAATCCCGGATCGACCCCGTTGAGATCCTGGTAAAGGTGGATGACCTCTGGCGGGGCGAATCCAGTTATGCTGATTTTACTATGGAAGTCACCACTGTCCACTGGCAGAGGTCTCTCAAGATGAAGGCCTGGTCTTTAGGCAAGGATTATTCTCTAATAATTATTACCCATCCTCCCAAGGAAAGGGGTGTGGCCACGCTCAAGGCTCTCAAGGATATCTGGAACTACCTCCCCAGGGTGAACAGGGTGATCAGGGTGCCCACGTCAATGATGATGGCTGGGTGGATGGGAAGCCACTTCACCAACGACGATCTGGTCAAGGAGAGCCGGATGTCGGAAGATTACGATGTAGAGATCACATTTGACGGAACTCGCAACGGGTCAGAAGTGTACGATCTAACGCTGACGCCAAAGCCTGAGGCACCGGTAGTGTGGGGCAAGATCGTAATAACCGTCACAAAGGATGACCTGCTACCGACAGAGTCACTTTATTTCGATGAGGAAGGTGAACTCGCGCGGAGCATGGTGTTCACAGACATAAGGATGTTTGAGGGCAGGCGCGTGCCGGCAACCCTCACGTTGACTCCTGCGGACAAGCCTATGGAAAAGACCGTTGTGCGGTATGAAGACATGAAGTTCGGACTGGGACTTGACACGAAATTTTTCTCCCTGCGCAACCTTTCGCGAAAGGGCCTGGCACAGTGATCCTGGTAAAAGTAGCATGGCGTAACCTCTGGAGGAATCCCCGCCGGACCATTATAACCATGTTTTCAATGGCTTTCGGCCTCTCCTTCATGATAGTAAGCAATGCCCTCATGATAGGAATGGCAGACCAGATGGTCTACTTCGCTACCGCGCTCAACACCGGACACATCCAGCTTCACCAGGAGGGCTACCTGGAAAAACGGTCAATTTATTCAAACATTAAAGATCCCTCTCCTCTTTTGGACAGGCTCAACTCGCTGGGAATCGGATCCTCGTCGGTACGCGCTTTTTCCACCGCCCTGATAAGCTCCGGGCCGCAGTCAGCAGGCGCCGCTCTCTGGGGCATAGACCCCGCCGCTGAAAGAAAGGTAACGGAACTTTACAAGCACATGGCTTCGGGGAGTTTTCTTACGCCGGGTGAACGCGGGGCTGTAGTGCTTGGCAAACACCTGGCCAAAAAGCTCAACATAGAGCTGGGAGACGAAGTTATACTTCTTGCCCAGGCTGCGGACGGGTCCCTGGGCAACGAAATTTACACCGTGAAGGGTATCCTGAACGGAGTAGGAGCCGCACTGGACCGTACCGGCGTTATAATGTCTCTTCCCGACCTGGATTTTCTCCTCTCCCTGGGGGGCAGGGTTCACGAGATCGCCGTACGCCTGGACGATCCCAGCGACCTTGAGCGAGCCAAAGCAATAGTAAAAAGCTCAGTTAAAGATAGTGATATTGAAGTAAAGTCCTGGAAGGAGATCATGCCGGCTGTTTCACAGATGGTGGACCTCCACAAGGTCAGCTCCATGATAATCCTTATTATTATCTTTGCTGTGGCGTCCCTGGGCATTATGAACACACAATTGATGTCCATTTTTGAGAGAACCCGCGAGATAGGAGTTATGAGGGCCATCGGTCTTGGTCCCTCTAAAGTGATCGCAATGATCGCTCTGGAGACATTTTTCATGACGGTTATCGCGGGGGCCGCAGGTTCACTTGCCGGGGCCCTATGGGCCTTTCGCCTCAAGACCCACGGGTTGGACCTCAGGAAATACGTAGGCGAGATCGACTTTGGAGGTATTATCTTTGACACTTTAATGAAGGCGCATCTTTCCGTTTCAACGGTGGTCGAACCTCTCATCGTGATGATGGTCGTAGTGCTGCTGGCTATAATTTATCCGGCCATCAGGGCGATCCGCATAAGTCCGATAGACGCGTTGGGAAGAGGTCGGTGATGATTGTAAAACTCGCCGCCAGAAACCTGCGCCGCTACCTGAGAAGGACTCTTCTTACCCTGACCGGGATAGCCCTCGGCATGGCCCTCGCCATGATCGCGATCGGGCTGGGGGATGGCGCCCATGATATGATGATCGAAAACGGGCTCCAGCTCGGGCAGGGACACATCACGATCCAGCCGGAAGACTACCTCCAGTCACCATCCGCGAGCCTTTTCCTGGAGGAAACCTCCGGCCTTCTGAAAATTATTGCTTCTGAACCTGAGGTCGCGCTTTCATACCCCCGTGTCCGGGGCGAAGGGATGCTCAGCTCCGCATCGGGAGGGGAAGGCATAAGTTTCATGGGCATAGACCCCGGGATCGAGGGGGAGGGTAAACTTGTCCTGAGAAGCATGGACAGCGGGGGATTTCTGGATGGTCCTGAAGGTAACTGGATCGTTATCGGCAAGAAGCTGGCTGAGCTGCTGAGCCTGAAGGTCGGGCGAAAAACGGTCCTCACGGTCCAGGATTCCGAAGGGCAGATCATAAGTACACTTTTACGGGTGAAGGGGATCTTTTACTCGGGTTCCCCGGAAATAGACCGCACATATACCCTCATCCCGATAAAAACGGCCCAGAAAATCCTGAGTATGGGCAGCAGTGTAACATCTATCGCAGTCTACCTGAAGGAGCACCGAAAAACGAAAGCCGTTCTGAAAAAGCTGCGGGAATCCATTCCCTCTGAAAAGATAGCCGTTCTACCATGGCAGAAGGTTCAGCCCTCCCTCAGGGATTTTGTTGTTCTGGATGACGCCTTTGGCTACCTGTATTACCTGATTATCCTGATTATCGTCTCCATAGGAGTTCTCAATACCGTACTCATGTCGGTAATGGATCGGAAAAGGGAAATAGGTATTCTCATGGCCGTGGGGATGCGGCCCGGATCAGTGCTCAGGATGATCCTCACCGAAACGAGTCTCATCGCCTTCCTGGGAACTGCCGCCGGCCTGATTATCGGCTACAGCATTCACTATTACTTCGCCACTCACGGGCTGGACCTGAGTTCATACGTGGGAGAGTTCAGTCTCGCCGGCACGGTTCTAGACCCCGTATATTATTCCAAGTTGAGACCTGCCAGGATCATCCAGATCAGCACTGTGATTATCCTGATGACTGTAACCATGGGGATCTATCCAGCTTTTAAAGCGGCCCGAACGGAACCTGTGGAGGCGATGGAAAAACCGTAATTATTAAATTAGTTTCAAGTTGAAAGTTGAAAGTTTCAAGTGGGGAGAAGCATCTGACATAACCTGAAACATGAAACTTGAAACCTGAAACCAGCTAATAAACACAGGAGTTATCCATGCCCATTATAAGAACCGAGAGGCTCACGAAAATATATAAACAGGGCGCCGTTGAGGTTGTGGCTCTTTCTGAAGTGGACATACGGATCAACAAGGGTGATTTCGCGGTTGTGGCCGGCCCCTCAGGGTCAGGAAAAACAACGTTTCTAAACCTCCTCGGCGCGCTGGACAAGCCCACATCCGGTGAGATATGGCTGGATGGACAGGAGATAACAGCCCTTTCCAGAACGGAACGATCCAGCCTGAGAAGAAATCATATTGGTTTCGTCTTCCAATTCTACAACCTTATACCGGTACTTACCGCCTACGAAAACGCGGAATTTGTACTTCTCCTCCAGGGAATGGATCAGGCTCAACGCCGCAAAAAGGTCCTGGACCTGCTAAGTGTAGTGGGTCTTTCCGGCCTCGAGGACAGGTATCCTCATGAACTTTCCGGCGGACAGCAGCAAAGAGTTGCCATTGCACGGGCTCTGGCCTCCGAGCCGGCCCTGGTTCTTGCCGACGAACCCACCGCCAACCTGGACACGAAAACCGGACAGGAGCTCCTTGACCTGATGCAGCAGCTGAATTCCGATATCAGCATTACTTTCCTCTTCTCTTCCCATGACCCCGAGGTCATGGAAAGGGCCCAGCGTCTGATAATATTGAGGGACGGGCGGGTTGTGGAGGACAGGGTTAAGTAGTATTGACCAAGTTTTAAGTTGAAAGTTGAAAGTTGAAAGTTGAAAGCCAACATGGATCTATCTGTGTTACATGGAACATGGAACCTGAATCAAACTTAAAATTGGGTCATGGGACACGTATGACGGAAGTGTTGATAGAAATCATGTAGAGGACACATTAATTTGAATTCAACGGCGAAAATGCACATCATAGTTCTAACAGCAACGGTTATCTTTTTATTACTATCAACACCTCCGTTATACGCTACATGGACAGGTATTGAACTTGACCTCGAGGGTGCTCTATCACGGGATCCGTATGTAGCAGGCGAAACAGACACCTCAGCAGCATGGGGTCTGACAGGAAGGTATATGCTCCAGGAGACCTGGAGCGATTTTCTTTTTGAGCTTCACATCCTTGCGGGCCAGATGGGTAATACCTCTTCTTCAAGTTTGATCCTCTTTTCCAATTCCTCTCCCTTTAGAGTCATGGACCTCGAAGCGGTTCATTCGAGGGATGACCGGACGATCCTTTTCTCAGAGGTGGACAGGCTGGCCGTTACCTTCGAAGGCTCATTCGTAAGAGCCACCCTGGGCCGGCAAGCGATCACCTGGGGCGAGGCATTCTTTTTCAACATCGAGGATATCTTCGGAGCCTTCCCGGCTATCGAAACAAACCGTCTGCACAAACAGGGGATAGACGCTGTTACACTTAATATTTCCACCGGCCGGTTTTCTGAACTTGCAGCCGTAGGGATACCGGCTGATAACAACCCGGGGAGCCTTGCCCTGCGCTACAGTTTCCCGGCGGGTAAAGGAAATATCTCACTGGTGGGGGGGGAAACTGCGGGAGATACATTGATCGGCGGTGGGTTCGCTGGAGATTTTTCAGGGACAAAAATTTACTTTCACTCACTCTGGACAGATCCTGACAACGAGAGATCCTTCACCCAGTTTGTTCTGGGAGCCGAACGATGGGTGGATTCCGTGACGCATATACTGGCTGAAGTTTATCGAAACGGCTGGGGAACCACAGACCGTAACGACTACCCTGCCCTCCTCCTCACAGAGCGCTTCCTGAGCGGGAGGGTACTCACGCTGGGCAGATGGAATGCCGCCGGGGAGATATCCCGCCTGTTCAGTCCGCTCGTGACAGGTCACGCGGCTCTTTTTTATAATATAAATGACGGCAGCACCCTGGTCAGGGTCGACGGTGGTTATTCCCTTTCCGATAATGCCGACTTAAGAAGCGGTTTTTTTCTGGGGTTAGGCGACAGGAAACAGGGATCAGTGCCGAGAAGCGAATACGGATCGGTACCACCCAGCTTTTTTGGGGAGTTGATAGTTAACTTTTAGTCAGGAAATTGGAGATTCGAGATTGGAATGGCCGGGATTTTGGGTGTAATCACTCGCCTTCGCAACCCCCTTTTAGCTTCGCTTCGTGATTCACCAAAACCCCGGCCTGA
>JBGMRC010000080.1:0-1543 GCA_048061075.1 bacterium
AACTTTTAACTTCCTTACTATCGATAATCCATCTAGCCTGTTCAAGGTCTTCAAGGGTGGTGATCTTCAGATTCCTGTGATCTCCCTTTACTATCCTCACCGAATGTCCTGCCCACTCAACAATTGAGGCGTCGTCCGTACCAATGAAGTCACCCTTCCGGGCTCTCTTGTGAGCGGCACAGAGCACCTCCCTCTGGAACGCCTGAGGGGTCTGGACCAGGAAGATCTTATTCCTGTCCAGTGTCGATGTCACCGTCTGGCCATTATCCTCAGAAAGTTTAACGGTATCTCCGACGGGTACTGCCGAAACGACCCCACCCCACTTGGCCGCCGCTTCGAGGACTTCCTTAACCAGGTGGGGGGTCACAAAGGGCCTGGCCCCATCGTGGATCAGGATGAGATCCCGGTCCGGGGTGATCCGTGATAGCATGGCAGCCACAGTGTGCTGTCTATCATCTCCCCCGGCTATCACATCAACTTTGCCGGCCAGATCGAATTTATCCAGGATCTCCCGCTGGCACAGTTTGGTTTCTCCGGGACGAACGGCTGTAAGGATCCTGTCGATAAGCGGACTTTCCAGGAGCGATCTTAAGGTCCTTGCAAGGAGAGGGACGCCCAGGATGTCCAGATATGCCTTGCTGTATCCCAGACCCATCCTGAGGGCTGAGCCGGCTGCCGGCACGATTGTAAATACTCTCCCTTTCATACCCTAAAAGAGCTTTGCCTGCTCATCCTCGTCATCAACCCCGGTCATGGTGACCGGTTCCTCTTCTTCATAACCTCCATCTCCCGGAAAAAAGAAGAACCTGCCGAGCCCCCTGACGTAACTGCCGGCAACCTCCCTGCCCTCCTTGCCGGCAGTAGCTTTCGCATCGCGCAGCATGTCCAGTTTGGCATCAAGATCATCAGCATAATGGACCACCAGAGCCTCAGGTATGACTGGAGCCCTGGGAGAACCGTGCTCCAGCTGTCCATGATGGCTAAGGATGATATGTTTCACCTCGATGGCAAGTCCAGCGGGAAAATCCGGGATCTCACTGATCCATTTTTCCAGCATGACAAGGCCCATGGAGATATGTCCCAGCAGCTGTCCATGGATGGTAACCTCAAAGGAGCTGCCGACCTCATATTCCTGGACCTTGCCGATGTCGTGCAGCAGGCTACCCGCGATGATGAGATCCCGCCTTAGCCATGGATATGCAGCGGCAACAGACTCGGCAATAGTACAAACACCCAGGCTATGCTCCGCAAGACCTCCTATTCTAGCATGGTGCATGGTGACGGCCGCGGGAGAGGTGAAGAACCTGTTCATGAAATCCACGTCTTTTTCCACCACACTCATGAGGGATCCAAGATCTGAGTCACTTATCTTACCTGCCTTCCGGGTGAATTCCGACCTCAGCTGATCTTCAGAGTACTTTGAAGATGGATAAAGCCTGCGGGGGTCGACACAGGAAGTCTCCCGTACAATAGATTCGACTTTCAATTGGATCTGGTCCTGGTAAAGCACCGCTGTTCCTTTTACGTTGACGGCATCACCCTG
>JBGMRC010000080.1:1643-6104 GCA_048061075.1 bacterium
GTCAGAACCATCGCCACGTGCCCGGCAAAAAACTCCAGCATCGTCACAGTCTCCGGTGAGATCGGACGGTGCGTTTTCTTTCTGTCCGCCCCTATTACACCGAGGACCTTCCCCTCATGGTCGATTATTGGAACATTAACGAATATCCTGGACCTGACGGCCGGGATCTCGGAATAAGGGTGGGCGATCCGATACTCCTCGGGAACCGCCGTCCTCCCATCGAAAAAGATCGTCTCGCCGGTTCTATAAGCCATTGAGATCGCCCCTCCGCGTTCATCTGTGGGAATCCTGATATCATCGATGGTGTAATCCCCTATCCCCACCGATGTACGGCACTGGAGTTCCTCCCCCTTCTCATCGGGTAAAAAGAGATTGAGGCGGTCAAGCTCGAAAAGCTCCTTTGCCATTATCTCCTGTATTCTGTTGATAACCTCATCCAGCTGTCCATCCAGCAGGAAAGCGCCGGACAGTTCATTTTTCAGCTCATGAAGCCTTACAAGGAGCCTGTTGCTTTCGGCAAGCTCTGCGTTCGCGGCTTCGAGATCCATTTGAAGCCTTATCAGTTCCAGTTCCATCTCCACGCTGTCCAAAAGAGCAGAAAGCGTGCCAATCTGATGTTCGTCCGCACCGTGGGTTCCAGGGGGAAATATCAGTGTCAGGACCAGAACTGATCCTTGATCGCCGTGTCTGGTAAATCTTACAGTCGAAGCCGTTTTCCCGTCTCCCATATCGATCCTGGAGGAGCTGCCGTCATTCGGATTTTCCGACAGGGAGTATTCCTCAACGAACTGTCTGGCAAGGGGATCCGGATCGCCAAGATAACGCACTTCCTTATGGGTCTCTTCACTGCTTCTGGTCCAGTGCTCAAAGAATATCCATGGGGCCTCGCTTACCTTGTGAGCGTAGGAAAGGACCGCATCGTAGACCTTCACGTAATTACGAAAGGGCCTTATATGTGTCCCGAACTGGTGCAGGAGGGTTATCTCGGAAAGGGCCTGTTCCTTTTCGGCATTCGCCTTTTCAAGAGCGGCGGTATAGCGTCTGACCTGATCGTGGGTTTCGGAAAGTTCCGAAGCCAGTTTCCGTGCGTGTCCACGCTCACCCACTGCTCTTTCCGATACTATTTTGAAGAGTGGCGCAAGAAGCCAGAGCAGGCTGACGCGGATCGCTAGGTCGAACCAATAAGCCTCATTAAAGGTCGTCATGATGGAGAGGATATACACCGCCGTCCCGGCAAAAGGGACAATGAGTACCTGGATCCAGGTCGCGAAGGGTGAATCCAGGGCAATGATCAGGTAGAGGAGCAGATGAAAATCGCTGCGTACGCCTCCGGTCAGGAAGACGAGTATGCCCACAAAGAGTATATCCCCAACGGCCGAAATGCCTCGCAGGGCCGGTGTCAGTCCATGGGACCTTTCCCGGAAGAAGACTGCACCGGAGTAGACGGCAAATGAAAGAACAAGAATTCGCACTGCCACAGCCTGAGGATCCCCGCCTCGGAAAAGGCTCCACACGAGGACTACCGCTCCAAAACCGAACCTCAGCAACAGCCTGAGTACTGTTGAGTTCTTTACCGGAAACATATCAGGACAGCTCCGAGAATATCCGCGGCAGGGCCTTGGTTACCAGATTCATGGTCGGATAATCGATGTTGAAAGCATTGTCCAGGACGGAATGTCTGACATAGTTAGGATAATCGGATATCCAGAGGGACTTCACTCCCAGGAGGGCAAAGGGAGTATGATTGCTCTTACCGGTCCTGGAGCGGACCTTTTCAGGCGTGTAGCCGAGGTTGCGCATGACATCAGCGGCGGTGTCAGTCAGATCCTCATCAAGTACAGCCTCCCTGTCCCCTGTGATCAGACACAAATTAGGCCAGCCGACAGCATCGAGATTCACCACACAGGAAACGTCCTTAAGGAGATTCCTGCGGTGGAGGTACGCGGCCAGTGTGTGCGCTCCCACACAGCCCTCTTCCTCGCAATCAGCGAAAAAAAACCTCACATCGAAAGGAAGGCCCTTCCATAAGCGGTTCCTGATAAATGTCAGCATGACACTGACACCCGATGCGTCATCGGAAGCTCCCGGAGTTCTGGGCCTTGTATCATAATGGGAGGTTAATATGGCATGCCTGCCGTCCTCCTGCCCGTGTCCGGCGATAATATTCCTGCATCGGATCCTCCGCATTTTTGACCTGACGGAGATCCTCACCCTGCCGCCGCCGGCCTCGAGGAGTTTTTCGGCTATGGTCTTTCTGATGGAGATTCCCGGTATGGGAGCCAGGCTGTAATCGCAGGCGCCAGAGTAGAGCTCATCAAAATGTTCATTGTACCAGAGAAGTGCGGGTGCACCCTTGAGGGCCGCTTCTGTAACCTTGTCGGTCTCGTGGCTCTTCCAGAGTCTTGCAAGATGAACCTTTCCCGAATAGTCATCTCCCGAGGCATAGTCCTCGTCGCGGGCGTATCCCACCGGCACTATCTCGGCCTCGACTCCCTTGATGGTCGGGGAACCGATCCCGGGTAGCGCATCTACCTCCTCAAAACCCTTTCCGAAATCTATCTCTATTAACCAGTTCCAAGGAACTGTTATATCCACATGAAACGGCTGTGTTCTGACCCACAATCCCCAGGATCTCAATTGATCAACCAGGTAGGAAAATGTTTTTCTGTGACCCGCCGAACCTATAAAACGGTCTTCATAGGACAAGCTTAACCGGTCTATGTACTCTTTAAGTTCCTTTTCCATAGTCTGTACAGGTGTATCCAAATGAAATAAAATCACAAGGCCGGGGTTTTGGTGAATCACGAAGCGAAGCTAAAAGGGGGTTGCGAAGGCGAGTGATTACACCCAAAAACCCGGCCATATGAATAAAATCTCACCAACTAATTTGGAGATGATCCATAGTTTTTTAACTCCTCGATGAGTTTTTCCAGATGCTGCCGCATATCCACATCGTGGCCCGGTGTGAGAGCCAGGGCAAGCTCAGCCGATTTTAGCGCTTCTCTTATATTGCCAAGGAACTTGAGGATCATAGCCCTGGTATCCAGATAAGGGAAAAGCGGTTTAGGTGCCATATTTATGGCCCTTTCGGCAAGAGTGAGGGCTTTACCGTGTTCGCCCAGGCTCGTCATCACCCAGGCATAATTATTCAGCATTACCGGATCCTCGGAACCTGACTCTACCGCGTTTTGGTAGTTTGACGCGGCACCCTCCAGATCGTCTTCCATGAAGAGTATATCTCCCAGGTGAATGTAGGCTTCCGAGCGTTCGGGTTCCTTCTCGATAGCATTTTTCAAAACGGCCTTGGCACGTTCATTCTCTCCGGACTGCCTGTAGATAGTGGCCAGAGTGAGGCGATCTGAATAGGAGACTATTGAAGTATCCTTCACATCGCGGCCCGCGCACCCTACGAGGAAAACTATCAGGAAAACCAGACTCAATCTGACAAGGGGTAACTTCATCCGCCCTCTCTCAATAATGACAGGTGCCACCATCCTGACCTCATCCACAGCCCCATTTGATCGTGCTCCTTCATCCAGGATTCTTCACCGTTTCCCCACAGCAGGAAGTAACCAGCCGCCTGGTCGGTGAATCCGTTGACCACCACGAAGTGGCTGATATTACCCTCCAGGGCCCGAATTCTGACCAGCACGGCAAGGGAAGAGGCGCAGGAAAACGAAAAGTGTCATTTTCACTTTCCTCACAAATCAACAACTTGCTATGCAAGCCATTGATTTTTGGGTCATGAATCAGGTTTGATCAAGTTGCTGCTTTATGGCTGTTACATCAGATGTGATAAGTGTATGGGTGATCGAACTCCCTCTCCACACCGAGCTGTTGCGCCCTGTCACACAGCTCTGCTATTGTGATGGAGTCGAAGAACTCTCCTATCTTTTCGCTGACCTCTGCCCACATGTCTGTGGCAACACACTCTTCTTTACGCGGACATATTTTCTTGGGAGTCTCACTGGTGCAGAAAACCAGTTCGAAGGGGCCCTCGGTTGCCCTGACGACATCGCCCAGAGTTATTTCATCCGGCTCCTTGAGGAGGAAATATCCCCCGTTGGGCCCTCTCTTGCTGCCAATTATTCCTGCTTTTTTCAGGCGCTGAAATATCTGCTCCAGGTATCTGGGACTTATCTGTTGCCTTCTCGAGATGTCCTTGATCTGAGTCGGCAGACCGACTGAGTGATACGCCATATCAAAAAGAGCCCTTACCCCGTAACGGCTCTTTGTTGATAGTCTCATCGCCATGAAATGCCCCCTTCTGAGGATTTGCCCATAACTCACCACAATCAGAGTTTTTTGAACAATTTCTAAACTAATTTCTTCAAGCAATTTCGTCAAGTATATTCTTGATTAAAGTGGGGTGTTTCTTCTTGGAAATTGGGGTTTGAACATTAGAGCATTAGAAATTAGAATGTTAGACGCAGTTACTATCTATAATTAAAATAATGTGTT
>JBGMRC010000081.1:0-6085 GCA_048061075.1 bacterium
CCGTGAACTAGTGGGGACACGGAAGGTAGATCCTGATATGAGCCCCATTACTTGCTTCACTTACAACTTTGATCCTTCCCTTATGGGCATCGATGATTCTCATGCAGATGGATAGACCTATGCCTATCCCTTCTGCTTTAGTTGTATAAAACGGCTCGAAAATCCGATTATGCAGTTCCTTGGGTATCCCGGGACCGTTATCCCGGAAATTGACCACAACCCACGGAGCAGATAATTCGGTCGATATTTCAAGCTCACCATTCTCTCCGCAGGCATCTTCGGCGTTCAGGATGAAATTGATAAATACCTGGCGGAGGAGCGATGGGTCAATTTCACACTTGGGGATCCCGTTTCCCAGGTCGGGTTTTATCTGGATGTTCAACCCTTCCATCGAGGCTATGGAAATGGTCCTTTCCACGATCTCGTTAATTGAGCGTAATTCCTTATGAAGATTTATGGGACGGGTGAAATCCTGAAAGCTTCCCAGTATATCGTCCAGCCTCTGGATCTCATCAGCTATAATGCCCTGGTATCTCTTTGCTTCATCCCAGTTGTTCTCTGCAAGTTCATCGGCCTGGAGCTTTACAGCGCCCCTGATGGCAGTAAGGGGGTTCCGGATCTCGTGGGCGATACCCGCGGCCATCTCGCTCATCGCCTCCAGTTTCACTCTGGCCCTGGTGAGGACATCGAATACACGCCTGTGCCTGACAATGCCCACGGCGAGGATGCTGGGCCCTATTACCGAACCTATGTGACCCAGGGGCGGTACGGGAAATTGAAGCTTCTGGACCAGGTCGGTCATACCGCCCGCAAAAGTAATCACAATGGCAATTATTGTGAAAAGCCATCGGCTCTTCTCATCTTTCGACTGGGCACGGATCATGGAAACGGTCAGCATTATTAGGCCCGCTATGATAAAAGGAACCAGGGTAATGGCAAAAAGGACGTTCCAGGCAGTCCCGTCAACAAAACTTCGTATCGGTTCATAGTATATGGCCATGGGAGAGGTGACGGCGAAGAAACTGGAGGCAACATACGCCAGCATGATCCATCCGTATTTTCTGCGGGCGCCTCTCACCAGTGAACACATGAAGTGGAACAGGAAACCCACCGCCATTGCCGACCCTGTGGTGCCGTAGTACTTCCATGCGCTCGGATGAATAGTGCCTGCGGGGAGCCACAGACCGTGGCCCGTTGCGTATATCATGAAATCGCCGAAGTTCCAGAACGCTACGGAGAAGCAGATGAACATGAAAGTTATGGAGATAAGGTTCCGCGAAGAACGCAGTATGACCCATGCGGCCAGGGTGAGATTAACCAGGACCGCTACGAGGGCGATATAGGCATTCACTAACTCAAAGTTAGGGACCATTTGGAAAACCCGTGGAGACTCCCACACCCCTGGTAACGTACAATTTACGACACCTTGGCAGAAACATTATGGGTTAAGTTCTGGAAAATCAAGGAAAATCCCGCGGGGTGATTTCTCAAGGGAGAGAAGAAGGAGGAGGGGGTCATTGTATTGGCGTGTGCTCTGACCCCAATCCATAAAAAAAGCCGGGACACTACTAAGTCCCGGCTTTTTTTATCTTTCAGTGAAACGTCTCTTACGGTCTTGCGGTCCCCAGCCACGCGGCTCCATTGGGATAGGTGCCTGAATAATCCCCAATAGTACCACCCAAGGCGCCGTCATTGAGGAAGTCGATGGAGTCGAAGATGAGCCGCTTTGCGTAGTACCGGTTGTGGGCGAAAGCGCCCGGCTCGTGGCCCAGCAGATTCAGGTTGAATGCTGCACCCAGCTGCTCTTCGCTGGTCCAGGCTTTAAAAGCGTTGGGATACCCGCCCGCGCTGGTGTTAAAGAAGTATGGGTAACTGCTCAGGTAGAATACACCTTCAGCTTTCAGCTCATCCGCGATGATATTGAGGGCCTCCTGGAAGCCGGTTGACTCATCATCCAGTACTACCTGGGTCATGGTGTACGCCCCCGAGTGACAGGTGCCGCAAAGTGTCGGCAGGGCATTACCTACCACCACATCGAAGTAGTGGTTCGAGGGCTCCCCGGACATGTGGCAGGTCACGCAGGGCCCGCTGCTGCCGGTACCCTCGGTGTCGTTGATGCCGATCTCGTCGTGCTCGAAGTAGGACTTGTTATTGTAGTCGCTGGGGGAAGTGCCGTATTCGTACCCGCTTGTTTTCCAGAGAATGCCAGCCGCGGCCAGGTAGTGGGAATTGGCGCTGCCGAAATTTGCCGTGCTAAGGGCCGAAGCATACTGGTCTTTGACTTTCAGGCCCGTAGAGCGGCCCTGATGACAGTAGATACAGGTAGCCGAGGGTCCAGCATCCACAGTCAGCGCCACAGACGTACCGGTATAAGCGAAAATGTTCGCGACGCCGTTCAATCTCAGGCGCGTGTTGGCGGCGGTGACATTGTTTACCCCGTCGTGGCACGCGTTACAGGTGATATATGCACCGGCCTCCCCGAAGGCGTTGGAAGTGGCCACCGCGTTGCCGAATGCGCCGTTCAGCTCTGCAAAACCGGCCGCCGAATGACAGCGGAGGCAGGCCGAGCCGAAATCGTGGTCCACCGCACCCCAGTTTGCCGGAGCGCTCGGCGTAGTCCCCGACAAGGGACCTGCGGGAATAGGACGATGGGCTCCGGCGGCCCACTGGTTGTTTATCGTCAGGTCAAATACGTGCGGATCGTGGCAGCTCGTTGTGCAGGATTCGTTGGAGGTCGAATTTACCATACCGCTGGTGGGCGAACTGTTGGAAGTGTCCAAATACCCCAGCTTGGCTGTTGAGACAGCGAGTATGGTTACCTTGTCGTCCTCGTTGGTTATCCAGATCTCATTGTAGTGCGTGTCGTTGATCGTGCGGTCACCTTCGAAATAGTAAGGTCCGGCGTAGGTCCCTGTCCAAGCCGAAACAAGAGGTAGCGTCCAGACCGTCAAGCCGTCCACCGTGGAGGCGGTTGCTGCGTTACTGCTACTCCCGACATTCTCCCCGGCAGCGTTTTTCCAGTAGCGGTATCCGTCCAAGCCATGGTGGTCGTCGGCCACTTCAGCGTGGCAGGTCGTACACTGGTCGAATGCCGGCTGGGGATACGGCAGGGCGCCCAGGCCGTAATGAAGGCTGCCGCCGCCATGGCACGCCTCGCAACTGATAACAAACCGATTCTTGGTCCCGATATTGGGGTTCGTGAAAACGTCTGAATCGTAATTAATTTCCAGTACAGATCCACCGTTGTCCGGGCCCATGTGGCACGGAGCACAACCCGTAGTGTAATATGTGGTTACGTGGGGGTCTCCGCCGATCACGGAGTAGGCTACAGCGGTCGTACTACCAGCAGGCAGCATGGTGGCATAGTCCACACGGGTCCCATCCTCCAGGTCGAAGTTGGCATGGCGGCTCTTCGCCCACTGGTTGAATTTCGTCTGGTCGTGGCAAGTATAGCAGTTGTCCAGACCGACATATTCCGCCGTAGCGGCTATTCCATCACCTGAGCCTGTCTGGTCTCCTCCGCTCTCTTTAAGCGCTGTGCCGCACCCGGCCGCGAGGGCAAAGGTTAGCAGCAAACTTAAACTTAATACGATTTTGATCTTGAAATTTCGAGACATTAAAATCCCCCCTTTTAATGACAGCGACGGCAGGTCTTGCCTCCGCCTGCCCCACTTAAAGTGTCCTTGATATCGTTCCAGTTTCCGGGATGCGGATTGACCATCAGGCCCTCACGCGCGCTGTGGCAAGTCAAGCACACTTCCGCCCGGGGATGGCAGGACTGACATGCAGAAAGGCTTCTCCTTGCCTCCCTTGCATGATCACTGGTCCAAATATGACTTGGCAGCACAGAATTGGGGTGGCATGTCTGGCAATCCGACGTTGAAAAAGTCTCATGAGTTACCAATCCGGCGGACAGGTCACTGAAACCTCTCCTGTGCGAAGCGAAGGCAAGATCATCCCGTGAAAAATCCTCGTGGCAGTTAATGCAGAACCGCTGCTCCTCGTGGCATACATTGCAGCTTCGGCTGTCCTCTCTTGCCATAATCGGATGTGTCACCCTGAAATCACTGCGGTGAACGTTTATCATCCCCTGCTCGTCAGCGAACCCGGCTTTGTGACAATCGAGACATTCGGGTTCATCGTGACATGACGTACAATTGCTGTTTTCTTCCTTGGCAAGGGATCCATGATCCCTGTACCAGAAGCTGTCGTGGGTGGTGCGTCCGGGGATTTCGGTTCCATCGATGAACTCGGTTTCATGGCAATCCTGACAGCGCTCAAGGGAGGGAACGACGTCCAGATCGGTGGAAAGATGACAGGTTAAGCACTCAGATTCGTACTCTTCCAGGTGAACTTGGTGTTCAAATACGCGGTCGTTATCTTCCGCGCCAGCATATGAAAATAAAGGCAAAATCAGGAACAACAAAGCGATAAAGGCTATTCTGAATCTCATGTTACCCCCTGTTAGAACCTGTAGCGGAGGCTGACACGCCCGCGGTTATAGTAGTCGTAACGTATGCTTTCCACTCTCTCTATCTTCACACCTAAACTCAGATCTTCACCGATTTTTCTCTCTCCTTCTGCCCAGAACCGTTTAGCGGTAGTGTCGTCCAGATCATCGTCGGTTCTGTTGTAGACATCGATTTCCGCACCGAGATCTAGCCTTATCCCATGGAATTTGGAGACTCGCACATTACCCTTAATGCCTCTTAGATCCTCGTCTCCATTACGGAGCACGGCAACAAGGTAACCCCCCAAACCGGCCGGTCGGATGAGATCAAATCCAGCTTCTATCACGTCCGCGTCCTCGAAAGACGTATAATACTCTCTTCTATAATTACCGAAGATCGTCCAATTCCTGTCCAGGCGGTAGTCCGCGCTCAGGGCTAACTCCCTGTATTCATCAACTGCGAACACGGAATAAATGGACGTGGAATCAAAAACGGGATTTGAACCCGAGTATTCGGCTTTAACCGTCCATCGGGAATTGGGAGACAGTCTCACCCCCGCGATATAGTAACCGAAAATCTCTGAGAGCATATCGTACTGCGCCTCAGCGTACGCGGAGCCTTTCCTGGCAACTCTCGTCACCCCAGACAACCCCAGATATTCCCTGGCCAGGTCGCCTCCTACCCTCTTCTGCATGTAGCTCAGCGACAGGTCGGTGTTTTCCAGAACCCTTTCACCAACAGAAAAACCCCATACATGATCATTGGAATCGTCATCTTCCAGGGTAACGAAACCACCACCGAATAATGATAGTTTAATGGATCCAGCCTTGCGCTTTGATACCTGGAAACCATCCAGTATTGGTGAGCCTGCTACGGTGTTTATCCACTGTCTTCCTAATCTTATGTCTGTATCGCCCCAGAATCCCTTCTTCTCATAGTAGGCGTAGTAAAGCCTGCTATCGGCATCCACTTCATTGTTAAGATCTCCTGCCAGGCGACCGTATAATCTCACTTTTGTACTACCGTTACCTGTGTTTTCATTCATCCTCAGAAGGATATATTGATACACAGGAAGCGCGGCATTACCCGTGGGACCATCATATGACTCGAGCACCGTTCTGGTTTCACCAGATACACGGAAAGTCGAGTCAGCTAACGAAGAATCCTGAAATGATAACTGGAATAGTAAGAAGCAGGCGAAACCGGCAAATAAGGCACTGAATGATCCCCTCCCGTTCATTCAACCCTCCATTTTGAGTTGCAGCCCTTTTGGTGATGCGAAGATGTTTTGAAAAAATATCGCTGTGTCTATCTCTTGTTTATAATATATGGTGACCTAAGTGGGAAACTATCAACAATATGAACCCCCATACTTGCCAACTATGACATGCATTCTGTGGGCAGTCAATGTGAAAGTGAACACTAGTTCAATATGTCTACATTTATAACACACACCATGCAGACAGACAATAAATGTGAAACAGAGCATTTATACAAGCGGCACTTAGACATGGGAACCTGAGTTCGTGTCCCACTTTCTTAACTTTTTCTTATATTGCCCAGGAGACGGGATAGATAATTGGGGAATTGGGGGTGTATGTTTTAGAACAGGGAAGAGGGAGAAGGGAGAAGGG
>JBGMRC010000082.1:0-5953 GCA_048061075.1 bacterium
GAAGAGGGGAACCCCCAGTGCGGCGACATAATGAAGATCTTCATCAAGGTCAAGGACGATGTCATCGAGGACATAAAGTTCCAGACCTTCGGCTGTGGCTCAGCCATCGCCACCAGCAGTATGGTCACCGAGATGGTCATGGGCAAAACCATCGCCGAAGCGGAGAAGGTTACCAATAAGGCTGTTGCGGAGGCCCTCGACGGTCTGCCTCCCCTGAAAATGCACTGCTCGAATCTCGCGGCCGACGCGCTTCGCTCCGCTATAAAGAACTACAGGGAAAAACACGACGGGAAATAACGGGTTTGGTTCCTGTGGAACTTGTGAGTCTATTGGCTGTCCTGGAGGCGGCCGTTTTTCTGATAAGTTTTTCACCACGGAGTATATGGGTAAGGGGGTATAAGGGTGTGGGGGTGAGGGAGTATGTGGGTATGGGGGTTTCGAGTTTCAGGTTTATTAACTTTCAACTTTCAACTTTCAACTTTCAACTAATTACGCATCATGAATTTGGACTTTGAATTAAGGTACAGAGACCGGAATTGAGTAAAAAGGACAAGCTGATAATAACCGCCATGAGTGGCGGGGTGGATTCCTCAGCGGCAGCGGCGCTTCTGGTGAGACAGGGCTACCGGGTAGTTGGTGTTACCATGCTGCTGTGGCCCGAGGATGTGTTGGGTTCAGATAACAGATGCTGCAGCACCCAGGACCTTGCGGATGCCCGCGCAGTCTGCGCAAAGCTGGGGATCAGGCACTACAGCATGGATCTCAGGGAACAGTTCATGGAAGAGGTCGTGCGGCCCTTCACCGATACGTATCTTGAGGGGAAAACACCGAACCCCTGTATCCTGTGCAACGAACACCTCAAGTTCAGGCATCTCATGAGAAAAGCCAGAGCCGTGGGTGCGGATCTCCTTGCCACCGGCCACTATGCCCGTATAACCGGGAACGGCGTGCGACGCCTGGTCAGGGGATACGATCCTGAAAAAGACCAGTCCTACTTCCTGTTCCCTGTAGATCAGGAGATTCTGGAACACCTGATCTTTCCTGTGGGAGATCTGAAAAAGGAAGAGGTGCGTGGCCTTGCCGGAGAGTTGGGCCTTCCCGTCCACGAGAAGCCGGACAGCCAGGAAATCTGTTTTATTCCTGAGGGTGGAATGCGGGACTTCATACGAGGCGCCTCCGCCGGCAGGATCGAACCAGGTCCCATTGTGGATACATCCGGAAGCAATGTGGGAACCCATGAGGGTGTTTGCTTCTACACGGTGGGACAGCGCCGGGGATTGGGTGTACCGGGTAAGGAGCCTTACTACATCGTCAGAATTAAGCCTGGAAACAATACTATAGTCGTGGGAACCAGGGATGAGGCCGCCTCCCCCGGTTTCGCGGCTGAAGGCGTCAACTGGATCGAGGGGATTGTTCCCGCATCCCGGTTCACATCCACTGTACAGATAAGACACCGGCACGAACCCGCGTTGGCCACTATAACCGTAATAGATGATTCCGCCATAGAAGTTACCTTCGATGAACCACAGCACGGAGTCGCACCGGGTCAGGCTGCGGTCCTGTATGACGGGGATTACGTGATCGGCGGGGGATGGATCGTTTAAGATCAGTTTCTGGTTTCTAGTTTCTGGTTTCTGGTTAATAACTTTCAACTTTAAACTTTCAACTTTAAACTTTTCTTTATACGCGGTGTCTAAATATCAGAAAGAACAATAACTTATGGAATGGGAGAAAGAGCGTGAGCTCACCGAAAGAGCCAAAAAAAGTGATGAGGCGGCCTTCGAGGACCTTGTTCGGGCGCATCAGAAAAAGCTCTACAATTTCATCTACAGGCTGTGCGAAAACCATGATGATGCGGCTGAGATCACCCAGAGGGCCTTTGTCAAAGCTTACTTCTCCCTCAGGAACTTCAGGGGTGACTCTCTTTTTCGCACCTGGCTTTTCAGGATCGCCCTCAATACGTTTCGCAACCACATGCGTGACGAAGGCAGAAGAAAACATCAGACGCTGGACGGATGGGATCCACCCGCCGGGGAAAAGACATTTTCAATGATGGTACAAAAGGAGGAGAGAAAGAAGTTAGCCGAGGCCGTGGAAACCCTGCCGCCAAGGCAGCGTGAGGCAGTGGTTCTGAGGGTTCACGAGGGACATTCATTCAGCGAGGTAGCTGGGATAATGGGATGTTCCGTGGGCGCCGCCAAGGCAAGTTACCATCAGGGCGTAAAAAAACTGAAAGAGGCTATTGGGGGTGATGAGGGATGACCTGTAATAAGACAGATATCTCCCAGCTGCTGCCGGATCTTCTTGCCGGCAAACTGCGGGAAGAAAAAGCAGGCAAACTCAGAGAACACCTCGAGACCTGCAGCTGCTGTGCTGGGGAATTCAGGGTTCTGGGCAACCTTGCCGCCCTGGAAGTGCCTGAGCCGGAGGCAGGATTCTTCGATGAGATGCCCGGTAAGGTGATGAGGGGCATAAGAGAGGAGAAGACCGTCTCCAGGACACTTTTCAAGCTCCCGGCTATTGATTTGAAGTGGAAGGTCGGTCTTGCTGCGGTTTCCCTTGCCGCGGCAGCTCTCCTCGTGTTCCTGCTCCCGAAGACAGAACCTGTTCTGGTCCAGAATCCGGATGATAATATACCTCCGATCTCGGTAGCCATGGGTTTTGAAGCGAATATCCTGGCAGAAGGCAACTATAGAGTCTCTGATGTGAGCGATGCACTGGAGCTAGATGTGGAACTGACTGAGGATGATCTCAGAAAGATCACCGGCGCATTCCTGATCGGAGGTGTCGAGTATATGGATATGGACGCGGGTGCTCTATCGCTGTTTGAAGAAGAACTCGGATCGATTCCACAGAGAAGCTGATAAAGGAAGGTGAGATCATGAAGACAGTAAAAACCGTTCCCCTGATACTCTTATTGGTCCTGGTTTTCTCCGGCACGCCTGCTTTGGCTGACGACGACAGCAGGATCCCCGGAGAAGAGGAGATCGGGCGTGTCAGAAAGAAGGTTGAAGCCATGAGGGCCTGGCGCATTACAGAAGAACTGGATCTGGATGAGGAAACCGCTGCCCGACTCTTCCCGGCCATGAGGCGATCGGATCGCCAGAGGCAGGAGATCGAGGCGGATAACAGGCGCATTATAAAACTGGTGAGGGCCGAGCTGGGCAAATCAGAACCGGACCCTGATGTTATTGAAAAGGCCCTTGATGAACTGGTAACAAACCGCCGAAAAACTTTCAGGAGTGAAGAAGAACACCTTCAAGATGTAAGAAAAATCCTTTCACCCGCAGATACGGCCAGGTATCTTCTTTTCCAGATCAAGTTCCAGAAGGAGATCAGGGAAAGGATCATGAGGTCCAGAATGGGTGGTATGGGGCACGGCGGCCCGTCTGGGGAGAAGCGATCCGGGAATGGAGGGAGGAGATAGAGATTGAACCGGGGAGGTGGGGAACCGGAGAATCGGTGTTACTAGAAACTAGAAACCAGAAACTAGAAACTGCCGGAAGGGGTAATTAATATGGTGTCCCTTCCGGCATTGCATTTTATACTCATTCCATATAAGTAAACTCCATGAACAGGCAGAACTTGAGAGACGCTATCCTACGGAACAGCTACGCCTTTGTGACCCTGGGCTGCAAGAGCAATCAATACGATTCCGCAGCCATGGCCGCAGCCCTGGCCGGTAACGGTATGGTCTCGGCGGGTCCGAAGAGTGCGGGGATGGTGATAATCAACACCTGCATGGTCACTGGCCCTACGGAAGCCCAGTGCAGGAAAGAGATCCGCAGGATCAGGAGGAAAAATCCGGATTCGTTTCTTATTGTAACCGGGTGCATGTCCAGGGGCGCGCCTCGGAGCCTTTTCGAGATGGCTGAGATAGACCTTGTTCTGGACATAGAGGAGAAGGGAAAGCTGGTGTCGGTCCTCGGCATCGGAAGCACAGAGGACTGGGTGGATTGGCCCGATGTTCCCGCTGTCGCCATAGAGGGGAGGGACAGGGGATTTCTGAAGATCCAGGATGGCTGTGATCTTGCCTGCAGCTACTGTATCGTTCCCAGCGTCAGGGGCTCCAGCAGGAGTCTGGCGCCTGAAAAGGTACTGGAAAACATAAGAAGTCATCTGGAAAACGGAGTGGTGGAAGTAGTGCTCACCGGCATTCATCTGGGGCTTTTCGGAAGGGATCTTACGCCCACCGGAACCCTGGAGGCGCTCCTGGAGGATTTTTTGCAGCAGAATATATCCGGTAGGGTCAGGTTAAGCTCACTGGAGCCTCTGGAAATAACAGATGCTCTGCTTGATCTTATTGCCGGCTCAGGCGGCAGAATATGCCGGCACCTCCACATTCCCCTTCAGAGCGGCAGCGACAGGATCCTTGGGCTCATGCACCGGCCCTACAAACGTGAGGATTTCATCTATGCTGTTAACAGGGCCAGGAGTGTAATTCCGGGGATCGGCATCGGGTGTGACGTTATCTGCGGTTTTCCCACTGAGACTGACGAGGATTTCGCCAAAACCGAGGAGGTTATAACCAGGATGGAGATACCCTTCCTGCACGTGTTTCCGTTTTCATCCAGGCCCGGAACAACAGCTGCCGGCATGAAGGACGATGTCCAGAGCGCTGTGAAAAAGGAGAGGGCGGCGAAACTGAGAAAACATGGGAAGAATAGCCTGACCGCATTCATGGATTCGCTGGTGGGCGAGGAACTGATAGTCGTCCCTGAGCCAGGTTCAGTGAGCTCTCCGGGAATGCCGGCTCTTGCCGATAACTACGTAAGGGTCGTCCTTGACAGGGATGCTCCTGTACCAGGGCATCTCGTGAGAGTGAAGTGCGAAAAAAGGGTAGGGGAGATGTTGTCGGGGAAAATAATACCCGGAACCTGGAACCAGTTCTGATCCCGATCGTCTGGGCTGAGAGGGAGCGATAATGCAGTATGCGCAGGGTAGGCAAGGAAGAGTTTTCTATATAAGACTCGGTCATGGCGAGGATGTAAGGGCAGCTCTCACTGACTTCTGCAGGAAGGAGAAGATCACCTCCTGGAGGTCCTTCTGGTAGAGGTGACAGATCTTGATGTGAAGCGCATGCCGGACGAAAATGGACTGGAATTACCGGTCTTTGGCGAGGTTGACCAAAGAGTCACGGAGGGCAATGAGTAAAGGCAGGCAGAAGTCAGAATCCAGAACTCAGAATCCAGAACTCAGAATCCAGAATCTTGGTGTGAAACCAGTTATTATTAACAAACTGACTTCTGACTCCTGACTTCTGAATTCCGGACAGTGGATTCAAAAAATAATTAGCATTGAACAATGAACACGACTTACGGGGAAAGGGCATGCATCATAACCAGAGAGTACACATGATTGTTCACGGGAGGGTCCACGGGGTCACCTTCAGGGAAAGCACAAGGATAGAGGCTTCCGAACTTGGCCTTGTGGGGCTGGTCAGAAATCTCGTGGACGGCGCTGTTGAGATCATTGCGGAAGGACCCAGAGACATCCTTGATCGGCTGGTCAAGTGGGCCCATTTCGGTCCCCCTGCCAGCAGCGTTGTTCGTGTAGATGTTAACTACAATGGCCCCACCGGAGAATTCGTTACCTTCGATATCGATTTCGGGTCCTAGTCTTTTTTTCGACCCTATCAAAGTTAAATCTGGAGTGAATATGAAATATTTGACAGCGTTAAGAGACGACGTCAGGGGTCGCGTGGAGCTTATTGAAAAAGCGGATCTCATCGTTGGTATCCCCTGTTACAATAACCAGTCAACGATCAGCAACGTCGTGCAGCAGGTGAGCAGGGGCCTGCACAAATATTACCCGAACAAAAAATCGGTTATCATCGTTTCGGACGGCGGTTCCGTGGACGACTCCAGAGAGGAGGCCAGGCGTGTTGAGGTACTGCCCTGGCAGGAGATCCTCGTTAGTATTTACAGGGGTGTTCCGGGTAAGGGTTCCGCGC
>JBGMRC010000083.1:0-3658 GCA_048061075.1 bacterium
AGGGAGGGGTGTAGTGAAATGCTCTAATTTCTAATGTTCTACCCCCCAACTAGGCTTTTCTTTTATCTCTTCAGATGAAACCCACGGGTTGTTCTCTGCGGCCCCCTGCGGTCCAATATCAAAACTCTGCGACCTCTGCGTGCAAGGCTTTTATCGCTCTTCATAAACCCAACACAACGACTGCTCTTATCCCCCCCATCCCCTTCATCCCTGTTAGAATCAATCGCCTGCCATTCTTTGGCCTTTGGTCTGTCCACAGCCTATAGCCTACAGCCTATAGCCTATAGTCTGGTTCCCCCAATTTCCATTCTCCAATTTCGAATCCCCATTTCACTAACAACCAACAACTAATCTTATAAGTTTACCCTTAAATAACTCGTTAAAAGCTATTCACAAAGTTTTCTCTTTACAATTAAAATGCTCAAGTTTAAGATATCGAACTGCGCATAGAAGCATGCTTTAGAGCCTGAAATGATCTTTTCAACTGTTTTGCAAAATGATGTGCGCACGGGTAAACTTCCCTTGCGGCATCTATTTTATATTTGAGATCGTACTGAAGTTTGCTTTTCGAAGGAGAAGGAGCATCTATGAGGAAGATAACAGCAATTATTACGACTTCTTTGGCCTTCGTTTTTCTACTCGGTATTCCTCTCTTTGCTGATGATAAAGGAAAAATAGCTGAGGGTGAGGAGGCGTACCGGGTAGCTCCCATCACAACCAGGGAACATGAAATACCGAAATATTTTGTCCCTCCTCCGCCCTTTTCCGAGGATATATTTCCGTGCTCGGACTGCCACGATGATATGGATGTCAACCCCCAAAGACGTGTTTTAGAAGAGTTCCACGAGGATATAGAATTCAAGAACCACGATGAGGCAAACCGCTGGTGCCTGGATTGTCATAATGCTAACGACCGCGATGTCCTCCGGCTGTTAGGCGGCAAGCTTGTAAAGTTCGAAGAATCCTACATCCTGTGCGGCCAGTGCCACGGCACTATCTTCAGGGACTGGAAAGCAGGAATCCACGGCAAACGGACGGGTGAATGGAACGGACAAAAACTCTACAGATTGTGCGTCGAGTGCCACGATCCGCACCAGCCCAGATTCAAACCGTTAAAACCATTGCCGCCTCCAATTAAACCCGCATACATAAAGTAGAGGCCTGACGGACATGAATAAAAAGAGCAACGTCTCTGAACGGGAAAACAAGGTCAGCAGGAGATCCTTCCTCAAGGGCGCAGCGCTGAGCACCGCAGCTGTTGCCGTGCCGGCCAGGAATGCGAGTGCCTCGATCTGGGATGCTTTCTTCCAGAAGCATTTCCGCGAGATGAACTCCGATGAACTTCAAAAAGTGCTCGATCGCCTTGAAAAAGAGTATATAAAAAAATACGGGGTGAAGTTCAAGATAGGAGCAAACCTTCCAATTCCCGGGGTGCTGTTCGGCTACGGACTGGATATTGCCAGGTGTATCGGCTGCAGGAGGTGCGTCTACGCGTGTGTGGAGGAGAACAACCTGTCAAGGGATCCGCAGGTCCACTGGATCACCGTCCTCAGGTTCAAAAAGGGGGATAAATGGGTTAGCGACCTTGAGAATGCCGATAAGTACTACAACCCTGAAAAAGTTCCCGAGCCCGGCTATTTTTATATGCCCGTCCAGTGCCAACAGTGTGAAAAGCCTCCGTGCGTCAAGGTCTGCCCCACCCGCGCCACATGGAAGGATGACGATGGAATTATCGTGATCGATTACAGCTGGTGCATCGGCTGCCGGTACTGTATGGCCGCCTGCCCGTACGGTGCCCGACACTTCAACTGGGCGGCTCCGAAAATTACCAAAGACGAATTTAATGCTAATACCCACTATCTCGGCAATCGGCCGCGCTATCCCGGGGTGGTGGAGAAGTGCACTTTCTGTATTCAGAGAACCAGGAACGAACCGGGAAGATATCCGGCGTGCGTTGAGATCTGTCCGGTTGGCGCCAGAAAGTTCGGCAATCTTCTGGACCCGGAAAGCGAGATCCGGTACACCATCGAGAAAAAGCGTGTCTTCAGACTCAAGGAAGAGCTGGGCACAAACCCGAAGTTCTATTACTTCTTCGCTACGTAAGGTGAGGAGTTGGTATGATCGATCTCTTAAAGCATTTTATTATAGCTGTAACACAGATCTTTAAAGGCTCCCGGAAGTATTATGTATGGATAGGGTTTCTCTCTTTGCTCATCTTTTTCGGTGTAGCCACATACGCCATGCAGCTGAAAAAGGGACTCATCGTTACGGCCATGAGGGATCAGGTTTCATGGGGCTTTTATCTTTCCAACTTCACCTTCCTGGTGGGTGTGGCGGCCGCGGCTGTTCTGCTAATTATTCCCGCCTACATCTACGATTTCAAGCCCATCAAGGAGATAGTTCTCTTCGGGGAGATGGTGGCCATCGCAGCCATAATCATGGCTATGCTCTTTATCTTTGTGGATCTCGGCCGCCCGGAGCGTGTGTGGCATCTTCTGCCTTTCATCGGGACAATGAATTTTCCCGCTTCGCTGCTGGCCTGGGATGTTCTGGTCCTCAACGGTTATCTCGCAATAAACGTGGTGGTTGTCCTGTATGTAATGTACAGGATCGCCCACAATATGGAATACAGCATGGCGGTCGTGAAGCCGCTGGTAATACTGTCTATTCCATGGGCGGTTTCCATCCACACCGTGACGGCCTTCCTTTACAACGGCCTGCCCGCAAGACCCTTCTGGAACGCCTCCATCCTGGCGCCGAGGTTCCTTGCTTCGGCTTTCGGTTCCGGCCCGGCCCTCATGATCATTATCTTCCAGATTATAAGAAAGGTATCCAAGGTTGAGATCGAGAATACGGCCATACAAAAGATCGCCGAACTCATTGCATACGCCCTGGGTTTTAACCTTTTCCTTCTCGGGGCGGAGATCTTCAAGGAGTTCTACTCCCAAACGGTCCATTTGGCGCCCCTTCAGTACATGTATTTCGGGCTTCAAGGACATTCCAGCCTTGTTCCCTACATGTGGGCAGCCTTTATTTTCAATTTAATTGCCTTTTTTATCTTCCTGTCTCCGAAGGGGAGAGCGAATATCGTCACGCTGAACCTGGCCAGCGTGCTCGTTATCCTGGGAATTTATATCGAAAAGGGTATGGGCCTTATAATACCAGGGTTTATCCCGGGAACCCTTGGCGAGATCTATGAATACCTCCCGACCAATACAGAGTTTATCATTACCATAGGCATATGGGCCTTCGGTGCGCTCCTCTACACCCTGATGTTGAAGGTCGCTATTCCTATTTATCTGGGTGAGCTCAGGTTTGCCGGAGGAAAGGTTATCGGACCTGAAGAGGTGGTGCGCTCCGTGTCAGAGCTCGAAGCCTGAGCTGTTCACATATTAATTTTATTTCCTTTGCCATGGACCATCAAATTCACTGTTAAAAGGGGGGTTTAGTTGACATCTGTGATTGTGAGCACTCTCACATCCGCTCTCTGAAAAAGTTACTTGACGTTGTTTTTTACTTGTTATAGAAATTATTCCGTTCCCTGTTGAGAAAAGCAATTTTTTTAGAAGGGCCTTCAATTGAAAGGGATACTGTCCCCGTTAAAAATTGTCTCCGCGGTCAAGTGGCTCCTTTCCTCCTCTCCACTGGAAACGGAGCC
>JBGMRC010000083.1:3758-5950 GCA_048061075.1 bacterium
TGAGGACACATGTTGAGTACGACAGTATCGAGGCATTTCTGGAAAACCCCGAAAATTACGAACGTACTGGTCCCATGGAAATCCACTCGGCCCAGGAACTGTGCATCAAATGCCACGACGCTCAGATTGCCAAGCCCAAAGACTATCCCCAGGTCGTGGTGGTCACCCATTTGGAGGAAAGGGAAATGGAGATTGGGCCCAATGTATGCATGGAGTGCCACAATCCCCACGATCCGGAGATGTAATTTCGGGAAACGTTCCTGGATAATTAACTGGTAAGGAGTCACCATGAAGGATTCAAGCAGAAGAAGTTTCTTGCGGACACTCCTGGGAATATCGGTTCACGGAGTACTGGCAGCTGTAGTTACCCAGGTTTTGCCGGGCAGGCTCAGGAGTGCCAGGGCCACAACTAAAGTGCAGCCTGAGCCGGTTCGCACAGGCTACAACCCCTACGATCAACTCTATTCATATGTCGTAGACCTTCCCAGGTGCATCGGATGCGGATCGTGTGTACGTGGCTGCAAATTCGAAAACGATGTCCCCACCGGTTTTTACCGCACATGGGTAGAGCGCTACCAGAAGGGCCACGAGGGCGAGGGTCGTGCCAAGATCGATGCGCCCGACGGGGGCCTGTATGGGTTTCCCTCCAGTACCGCAGGAGTAGAGGGGGTATTAAAAGCTTTTTTTGTACCAAAGATATGTAATCATTGTGCAAGTGCGCCCTGTATTCAGGTCTGTCCCTTCGGGGCAACCTACACGACTCCTGACGGAAGTGTCCTGGTAGACGACAAGCGGTGCATGGGATGCGGTTACTGTGTTCAGGCCTGTCCCTATGCAGCCCGGTTTATCCACCCCATAACCCGCATCGCCAAGAAATGCACGTGGTGTTATCATCGGGTCAGCAAAGGTCTCAAACCAGTTTGCGTCCTTGTCTGCCCCACCAGCACGAGGAAGTTCGGCGACATGAAGAATCCATACGATCCGGTGAAGCATATAATTGACACCGAGCGTGTAAATGTTCTGCAGCCACACCTGTTAACAAAGCCCAAAACCTACTATATTGCCCTGGACAAGGAGGTCCGCTGATGTTGGAGACTATTGGATTCGTATTCCCCAACGACCTCCATATCACCTGGTCATTGATGATCGTCCTTTACCCCTATATCACAGGGTTGGTGGCCGGTGCTTTCATCGTGTCGTCCCTGTACCATGTTTTCGGGGTTGAGGAACTCAGGCCCATCGCACGGTTCTCTCTCGTGGCATCATTCGCATTCCTGCTCGTTGCCACATGGCCGCTGCTTCTTCACCTGGGGCGTCCCTTCCGTGGAATATCGGTAATGATCACTCCCAACTTTGCATCTGCAATGGCCGGATTCGGTTATTTCTACGCGGGATACATGATCATTCTGCTCTTCGAGGTCTGGCTGGTATACCGCAAAGATATCGTAACATACGCGAAACAGACAAGGGGGTTTAAACAGAAGATATACAAGCTGCTGGCACTGGGTGTTTACGACATCTCCGAAGAGGCCAACAAGATAGACAAGAAGGTAGTCGTATTTCTTGCCGCTATAGGTATTCCTGGAGCATTTCTGCTGCACGGCTACGTAGGCTTCCTCTTCGGAGCGCTGAAATCGAACCCCTGGTGGTCGACACCCCTGATGCCTATTATTTTCATCTTCTCGGCGGTTGTCTCGGGAATGGCCGCGCTTATAGTGATGTACCAGACGGCCATGAAGCTTAAAGGGTTTATAATTGACAGGAAAGTTATTAACACGCTCTGCGGCTGGCTCTGGATGTTCCTCATCATCACAGCCTCCCTGGAACTCCTGGAACTGATCACTCTCGCATACGAGAAAGCCGAAGAGTGGGAGATAATCAGCGAGCTGCTGTTCGGTATCTTGAGTTTCTCCTTCCTGGGTGTGCAGATGATCGTGGGAGTCCTTATACCCTTCGTACTGCTGATGATCATAGTTCTCATGAGCAAAAACATGGGTGATAAAGTAGCCAATACCCTCTCCTTTGTCTCGGCATCACTTCTGCTCATACAGGTATTCGCGATGAGGTGGAATGTGGTGATCGGAGGGCAGATGATCTCCAAGTCTCTTGCGGGACTGCGGGAGAAGTATCGCCCCGAGCTCTTCGGAAAGGAGGGGATACTGATGGCTATCGGTATAATGATCGTCCCCATC
>JBGMRC010000084.1:0-5936 GCA_048061075.1 bacterium
CCAGGTCCCGCCCATAAAGAACGAAAAGAGGATCGACATCGCTGCTGTGGCAACACCCACAAGGAGATGAAGCCTGTCCGATATCTGGAGGACTACCAGGCCCACGAACATTGAGTAAAGGGCGAACTCCAGGCTGCTCTGGAGGGCTGCTGGAACGAGATAACCAGCTAAAGCACCGAGGATGGAACCGGTAAGCCAGCTGGCATAGGCTGTATAGTGGAGAACCAGGCTGTATCTGTGGTCCGCTTCCTTGTTGTGGTACCTCCCTATGGAAATGGCATATGTCTCATCAGTCACACCCCATGCGATAAAGGGTATTATCCGCCGGCTCACTTTCCTGAAAAAGGGTGAAAGGGAGGCGCTCATCAAGACATGTCTAAGGTTCACGAAGAATGTCGTGAGGACTACCTCGAAACCTGTCGCCCCCCCTGAAAGCAATCCCACTGCAATGAATTGGCTTGCCCCGGCGAATACAACAATCGACATGAATATTGCCGGGAAGAGACCTATTCCGCTCTGCCTTGCAAGGATCCCGTAGGCCGCGCCCATGGGTATGTATCCCAGTATAACGGGTAAGGCATCCGTGAATGCTTTCTTCATCATATTGCTCTTGACGTCGTTCATGCGCTCGGGAATGTCAGACGGTTATCCGGAAAAAACAGCCAGGATAAAGCCCACCGTAAGGGGTATTGTAAGGTTGTCGTCGAAGGGACGCGGAAGCATTTCGGCAAGGGTGCCCGCCACCGCTGCGATTATCAAAATAAAGGTGCCGAAGGGCAGCAGGGAAGGCCACAGTTTTCGTATAATAAGATAGGCAAGGATGGTTATCAAAAAACACGCAAGGGAACCCTCCAGTGTCTTTGACCCTATCCTTATCCGGCCGAAGCCCTTTCCGGCAAGGACCGCAGCCCTGTCTCCGATAATCAGCGGAATAACCGAAGCCAGTGCCGCATGCTTTGAAAACAGAAGAAATGTAAGGAAAATGCCGCCGGTGAATGCCGGCGTTCCGGTGATCCTGGTCGCTTCAGAGGGCCTCATGAAGGGCCTCAGAACAGGTTGGATCAGCCTGTTGAATCCCTGGCTGTAAAGCCTCGCAGCGTCTACAGCAACGGATGTCAGGAAAAAGGCTCCCAGGACTATTTTATTAGTCGGACTCTGGAGAACATACCCGATAATTGCCAGTAAAACGCCGCCGAGGACATGGAAAAAGGTTCTGGGAACCTCTCTCTGGACGTCTGCGAGGGACATCAGCTATTCCGCAGTTCCCTGTCGTATATTCGGTAGGTTTTGTAGTGGGTGGCCCCGGCGATCTTCACAGCGGTCTCGTTGATCAGTGTGTTATCCTCCAGGGTCCATGATAACTCTCCGTATTTATCACCCCTGTCGATCCCCTTCTGCCAGAGAAGGGCAAGAAGGACAGACTCGATACCTCTCTTTCTGAACTTCTCCCTGGTCCCCAGTATCACGACTCTGGAGGTCGTTATCTCCTTCGCCGCTTTAAGGGCTCTGATCAACCTCAAGGTGATCAGCCTGCCGTTGAGGATCCGCAATACCTGGTTATAGTCGGGAAGGGCCATCAGGAAACCGGCCGGCTCACCGTCAATAAAAGCGAAAGCTACTCTTTCAGGATCGACGATGGGTTTGAGATTTTTTGCCATGTAGTTGATCTCGACATCGGTCATTGGGAAAAAGCCCCAGTTCTTTTCCCACGCCTCATTGTAGATAGTCTTGACCAACTCAAGGTCATGGTCGAATTTCTTCATGTCAAGGCATCTGACCGTAAGGCCCTTTTCCCGCTGTTCTATTTTCTTTGCGAGACGCGCTAGCCTGTCCGGGAGGCGCTGGCCGACGGTGAAATAGTACGCGAAAAGATCCTTGGCTTTGCCGTAGCCCACGCCTTCGATCAGGTCCGAATAGTAGGGTGGATTATAGGTCATCATGATGAACGGAGGGGACACGAAGTTGTCAACCAACAGACCGCACTCCTCATTCATGTTTGGATTTACGGGCCCCCTGGAGATCTCCATACCGTTCTTTATAAGGTAGCTTTCTGCCTCAGCAAACAGGGCTGATGCAACTTCCTGATCAGGTATCGATTCGAAGAATCCGAAAAAACCGGTCTTCTCATTATGAAACTCATTATGTGTGTTGTTCAGGATGCCCACGATCCGACCCGCAGGCCGCTCACTTTTATAGCAGACAAATATTTTTCGCCGGGCACTCCTGTAAAAGGGATGTTTTGTGGAAAGAAGTCCTGATACGTCCTTCTTCAGAGGAGGCACCCAGTAGGGATCCCCACGGTACAGAGTCCATGGCAAATTGATGAAATCCTTCAAAGCCCTGCCCTTTTCCGCCTCAACGACCTTAAGGCTCATCATGCACCGACTTGTTGAAAGTTGAAGGTTGAAAGTTGAATGGTCATTGGGCGTTGGTCCTTGAACCTTTATATCAACCCTACCGCCTTGCCCACCTTGCCGAAGGCCTCCAGAACACGGTCCAACTGCTCAAACGTGTGGGTAGCCATGACGCTAGTTCGGATGAGGGCGCGGCCCGGAAGTGTAGCAGGTGTTATGATCGGGTTGGCAAAGACCCCTTCCTCCTGAAGCATGACGGCGAACTTGAAGGCCAACAGATCGTCTCCCACTATTACCGGTATGATAGGCGTGGCCGCGTTTCCTATATCGAACCCCATGGATATGAAGCCCTCCATCATCCTGTGGGTGTTTTTCCACAGCTGTTCCCTTCGCTCAGGTTCCTGGTCGATGATGTCCAACGCTGCGCTTACTGCCGCTGCCATGCCTGGCGCCAGGCTGGCGGAAAACATCATGGAACGGCTGATGTGTTTCAGATACTCGATGATATCCCCGGAAGCAGCTACAAATCCACCTATCGTAGCCAGGGATTTGCTGTAGGTGCCCATTATCACTTCTACATCGTCCTCTACATCGAAATGCTCCGCTGTACCCCTGCCTGTTTTTCCGAGAACACCTATGCCGTGAGCGTCGTCAACCATTATCCCGAAATCGTGATTTTTCTTCAGTGCTACTATATCTCCAAGAGGTGAAATATCGCCTTCCATGGAGAACACTCCGTCAATAATAACGAGTTTGTCCTTGCCCTTCTCGCTTTCAAGCAGTCTTTCCAGATCTTCAGGGTCGTTATGCTTGAATTTTTTAAGTGCTCCGAAACTCAGCCGGCATCCATCAACAATAGATGCATGGTTCTGGCGGTCGCTCAAAACCACATCTCCCCTGCCTACCAGCGTGGAAATAACGCCCAGGTTTGTCTGATACCCGGTGGCGTAGACAAGAGCCTCCTCCTTGCGGAAGAAATCAGCAAGTTTTTCCTCCAGCTCCACGTGGAGGTCCAGGGTCCCGTTCAGAAACCTTGATCCGGCACAGCCGGTTCCGTACCTCTCTACTGCTTCAGTAGCTGCCTCCTTGACTTTCGGATGGGATGCCAGGCCCAGGTAGTTGTTGGAGCCGCACATCACGACCTTCTTCCCGTCCATTATTACCTCAGGATCCTGCTGGGACTGGATCACCCTGAAGTACGGGTATATTCCAAGATCCCTTATTTTCTGGGGATCGTTATACTCTTTACACTTATCAAAAATCCCCATCTATGCTCCCCTCTCTCTCATCAAAGCCATCCGTGTTCCCTGTACCATCGGGCCACCTCCTCAAAACCATCCTCTATTTTCACTTCCGTCCTGAAAGCAAGTTCCTGTGCCGCCTTCTGTGTGCTGCACACCCACCCGGAGGCGGTTAGTTCCCTGACCTTCTGAAGATTTAAATTGGGCATCCTGCCGGTCAATCTGCCTTTGACCTCCATGGGCAAAGCTGCCGCCCACAGGAAGCAGGCAGGTAAAGGTACGCTCCTCACCTTCACTCCAAGAGCCCGACCGATAATATCCGGCAGTTCGGCCGCTTTTACCGTCGTTTCATCAGCAAGATTGTATATCGCACCGATCCTCCTCTTCCGGGCCGCCAGAACAATTCCCCGGACAAGATCATGTACGTTGATCAGGCTGATATCGGCAGCTGCGTTAAACAACGGAAGCAGGCCCCTCATCCCTATTTTGAAGAACGTGAGGCCCATGCTGTCCCTGGGCCCATATACACCAGAAGGCCTGACAATAACCAGCGGTAAACCCTCAAAGCTGGCCAGCAACCTCTCCCCTTCCAGTTTGCTCCTTCCGTAGTGGCTTACTGGATGCGGCTCCCCATCCTCACTCACTGCTGATCCCGGCCTGCTGGGTCCGGCTGCGGCAATACTGGAAACATAAATAAATGTCTTTACGCTCCGGTTCGCCCTGAGCGTAGCCTCAGCCAGGTTTCTACAGCCCTTGGCGTTGACGTTGAAGTACTCATCCCGGTTTACGGCCGCAACCGCACCTGCGAGATGGAATACGGCATCTACACCGGCAGCACCTTCTTCAAGAGCATTCCTTGATCCGAGATCGCCCTTTACCAGATCGACGGGAAGGCCCTTGAGCCACCCAGACCGGCCTGTATCGCGGACAAGACATCTGACCTGAGTATCCCTGCTGAGCAGAAACTCAACCAGATGACTTCCGATAAAGCCCGTCCCGCCGGTAACAAAACAGGACCGGATCTCCCGGAGAGGCATATCATTATTTACCATAAGCGGTTTAGTGTGGTCAATTTGCGATTACACGCATCGTGTTTAATGTTAAACGTTGAACGTTCAAAGTTGAAAGCAAATGAGCATTTTTTTAAATATAACTGCAAACTGTATCGATATGCTTTATTTAAGCTCTTGCGTAATGGCCTTCGACTATCCATATTAACCTTGAACTTTGAACCTTGAACTTTAAACAGCAGCCTAAGCTGCCATCAATGGGCTTCAGTCCAATTCTTCCCAATTCCGATATCCACAACAAGAGGCACGGCAAGCTCCATAACGTCTTCCATGGCCGGACGAACTATCCCGGCGGTCTGTTCCGTTTTATCTTCGGGTACCTCGAAGACAAGTTCGTCATGGACCTGCAGGAGCATCCTGGCTTCAGGAACTTCCTTTTTCAGCTGGTCCTGGATATGCAGCATGGCTATCTTGATAAGGTCTGCCGCCGTTCCCTGGATGGGAGTATTGATAGCCATCCTCTCGGCAAGCTGCCTGAAATTGGGGTTTGATGATCCCAGTTCAGGCAGGTAACGCCTTCTCATTGACAGTGTCGTAACATATCCCGTTTCCGCGGCCTCAGTGAGGGTTCTGTCAATGTACTCTTTCACTCCGCTGTAGGTTTCGAAGTAGCTGCTGATGATATCAGCAGCTACCTTGGGGTGGATTCCAAGCTCCTTTCCCAGCCCGAAGGCGCTCATACCGTAGATAATCCCGAAATTAACCACCTTTGCCCGTCTTCTAAGCTCCGGATCCACATCTTCTGCCGCGCCCAGGATCTCCCGGGCAGTCTGCTCATGAATATCCCCGTCCTCACCGAAGGCGGTAAGAAGCCTCTTATCTCCAGAGAGATGGGCAAGAACACGCAGCTCGATCTGGGAGTAGTCAGCACAGAGAAGAACACTGCCGTCCGGTGCTACGAACGCTTCCCTGATCCTTCGTCCCAGCTCCGTGCGAACCGGGATGTTCTGGAGATTGGGGTTTGAACTCGACAGCCGTCCGGTTGCCGTTGCAGTCTGGTTAAAAGACGTGTGAATTCTTCCCGTTTCAGGATTAACAAGACCCGGAAGAGAATCAATATACGTGGATTTGAGCTTGGCCAGGCTCCTGTAGTCAAGCACCATGGCAGGAAGGTGATGTCTCTCTGAAAGCTCGATCAGGACGTCACCGCTCGTTGAATATCCTGTCTTCGTTTTCTTGATAACAGGAAGTTCAAGATCTTCGAAGAGGACCTGTCCCAGCTGGCGCGGCGAATTGATATTGAAGTCCCTGCCCGCCTCCTGGTGTATTTT
>JBGMRC010000085.1:0-5927 GCA_048061075.1 bacterium
TATCGAAGGAATTTTCTTTCTTGACCCGCGAAGGAAAAAATATATAGAGGGCGGGAATAGCGAAGAACAGAACCATGGGGCTCATTGCCACAGCCTGTCCGATTACGTAATCCAGCGTGTCCGTTAAGTTGATGCCTGGTGTATTGAGACGGGCCGAGAAGTTGAACACGAAGGTGGCCCACCCGTTAGCGGCGTTCCAGGCTATAGCGGGCAGGAAGATGAGACCGGTGACAGCCGCGGCGATATACGGACCGGGCCTGCGTAAATAGTGTCGGTGGGCCGGTGAAAGCAGCAGATATCCCGCATAGGATGCAGGGAGGGCCACGCCGAGAAATTTGCTCATAACAGCTGCGCCCATACATATTCCCAGGCCCCACCAGGCTATGTTGGAGCCGTGCTCTACGGCCCTGTAGAAGAAGTATCCGCCGAAGGCACCGGCAAGTATCAGGGGTGTGTCGGTGGAGTAGAGGATCCCGCCAACCTCGAGGAGGGGAATACCCATTGCCAGCAGGCCGGCAAGGGAGGCCATCCGCCACGACCCGGATATCTCATATGTCATCTGCCGTATGATGATAAATACAAGGGACATGGCCACAACGGCAAATATCCTGACGCCTGCTACAGTGCTGCCGAATATGGCGGTAGTTATTACAAGGATCCACCCCGCAAGGGGTGGGTGATCATAGTAAGAGAGAGCTGGATGACGGGACCATTCCCAGAAATAGGCTTCGTCACCTGTGAGGGGCACTTTCAGGGCGTATAGCAGGCGGATTACTGTTGTTATGCCCAACACGATCCAGAATAACCTTTTCCAGAGTTCGGTGTTTTTATTGGTTTGTGGTTCCCTGCCCGCGATCATCGGGGTTATGATAGCCTATAAAGATCTAGTTTCAAGTTCCAAGTTCCAGGTTCCATGAAAATCTGGTCCAAAATCCAATGTCCAGGATCGTGATGAGTAATTAGTGATTGGTGATTAGTGGAACCAAACTATGGGCGGTATTCCCCGCAATGACTGCATATAATGCCCTGTGCTCCAGATTGATTATCATTTCCCCGGTTCCCTGATTCTACCCTTCATGTGTTAAAGCGCCCAGTCGCCCACACGCCCAATCGCCCCCTCATATCACACCGTGTCCCCGCGTCGCCGTGTCCCTATGACCCCCACATCCCCACACTCCCATACCTGTAATCCCCTCCTCCCTAATCCCTTTCTTCTACTATAGGTAATATCCGAAAACTGACAGCCAGAGAGTATACGTTATTATCGAGAGAACCGTGCTGATTGTCACAGCAGCCGCTGCAAGGTCGCTGTCCCCTCCCATTTCCGCAGACATGACGTATGAAATAGTAGCTGAGGGGCTGCTGAGAAGTATTATCGAAGGAATAGCAAGCGCACGACTCACATCCAGCACTCGAAAAAGAATTAGACCTGTCAGTGGCAGGACGAGGAGTTTCAGTATAGTAGATATCCCCAGTTGTACCGCCCTTCCACGAGCTCCCGTCCTGAGGGAGCCTCCTATAATAAGAAGGGCGAGCGGGAGGGCCATATCAGCAACAATCTCAAGCGTCCTGTCGAGAAAACCCGGAAGAGAAATTCCCCACCCGGATGATATCAGACCAAGAACAGTCCCCAGGATTATGGGGTTAGCGATAAATTTTCCCAGTGATTTAACCGTGAGCCTTCTTCCATCTCCCGGGATGAAAGTATAAATGGAGATAGACAGAATGTTCTGCATCAGGATCAGGAATCCTGCCAGTACGCTTGCCGCTACCCTGCCTCCTGGTCCTAGAGAGTAGAAGACAACAGCCAGGCCAATGTAACCCAGGTTCCCATGATAGGAGATCTGGGTGAAGGTTACTGCTCTTTTCCTGGGCATCTTCATTATAAATGCCACGGCTATGGCGAGCAGCATTACAAGTCCCACGGCCAGGAGTGTTCCAGCCAGCTGCCTTATATCGAAACTCTCGGAAAAATCGCCCCCGGAGATCTCGCTGAAAACCAGCAAGGGAATAGCGATATAGTAAACAAGCCTGTTGGCGGACTGAATAAAATTGTCCGGTAAAAACCCCAATTTGCGTGAAAGGTATCCGAGCCCTATCACGAGGAATACGGGGGATAAGTTTTCGAGGACCTGGATCAAATTTAGTTCCCTTTAGTAAGTGACGGGTGATTAGTAATTAGTGATTTGTGAAACCAGGCGCTGGGCGTTAGGCAATAGGCTTCAGGCTACAGGCTGTAAGCTGTATGCTAAACCACAGTCCAGACTCCAAAACCATCAGCATCATATCCATATTGTTTAACAGGGATGAAGGGGATAAAGGGGGTGGGTAAAACCAACACTGATATATTCATTTTTCATTATCCCCTGTATCCCCTTTATCCCTGAAAAAACCTGTCACATCCCTGTAAATTAAATCGCCTTATTCATCCATCTCCCTGACAAGAGTGCTCTAATTTCTAATGTTCCAATCTCCAATTTCCATTTTCCATATTAACACACAGGAGCAAGCGAAGCTGTCAACACTGACTTGACAATGAAATAACCGGGATTAAATTTTCATTGAAAATAATACATGAAAGGAGGTGAAGGATATGGCTATTGAACTTTTCAACAGGCGGACGCCCATCAGGTGGGATCCTTTCTGGAGCCTGAGAGGACTTCAGGATGAAATGAACAGATTGTTCGCGGATCTCTCAGGTGAAGATACCGGAACCGGCGTTGCAAAACTCACACCGGCAGTTGACCTTGTTGATACAAAAGACGATGTGATAGTCAAGGTCGAACTTCCAGGTATCAAAAAAGAGGATGTGGACATCACGCTCAGCGACGGTCTCCTCACCATCAAGGGTGAAAAGAAGGTAGAGAATGAGGAGAAAGAAGGCAGCAGGTACTACTTCGAGCGCAGATATGGATCCTTTACCAGAGCAATTGCACTTCCTGCCAAGGTAAAACCTGATAAGATCAAGGCAAAGTTCACAGATGGCGTTCTGGAAGTAAAACTTCCCAAGGCCGAAGAGGAAAAAACCAGAGAGATAAAGATTGCCTTGAACTGATTACCTGCAGTCCATGAAAGAGGCCGCCTACGGGCGGCCTCTTTCATTTTTTCACGATGAATGTGTATAACGTGGTTCTTTTCCCTCCCTTGGGTTATTATGCTCTCTCAGTCCTATTGCTCACCTATGTTTGACAGGCAGGAAGGTGAAAACAGGGCGCAGGGCGTAGTGCGGAGTGCGCTATGGGCAGTCAATGCGCTTGTCACGCCATAGCTTTAGCGACGGCGGAAGAAATATTGCAAATAGTGGAATGACTAAACGATCTTGTAGGTTAGTTGATCATGGACATTGGATTTTGGGTCTTGGATCAACCAACACTAACCACTCTCAACTAATATCCAATAATGCATTGTTATAATCAGCGCCCTGCGCCCTACGCACTACGCACTGAAGGTCACCTGGTGCAATATTCGGCTACATACTAAAACGGACGTTACTGACAGCAAATGAAGCAGACAGGCAATAAAAAGAACCCCGGCGGACCAGCCGAAGATCGTTTCACCGAAACTGCCATCATCAGGATGCGGGAAGAGATAATGCTCTGCTCCGGGAACGAGGTTTTTTTTGCTGGCAGGACCGATGAAGCAGGTCGTGTCACTGAAGTCGAGCCTCTCGCCCGTGGAAACGAAGAGGCAGTACCGGCTCTGATGGGAGCCGCCAGCTTCGCTGATGTTGTTATCCACAACCATCCAACAGGTTTCCTTGTTCCATCGGAAGCGGATCTATCCATTGCCTCCAGGATCGGAAGCGACGGGGTAGGGAGTTACATCGTTGATAACGATATCCGGAGGGTCTATGCAGTTGTCGAACCAGCCAGAAAAGATGAAGAGTACGACCCGCTGGACCCGGACGAAATTTCGGATCTGCTCGGTCCTGATGGTCCTCTTGCCAAGGTCCATCCCCAGTATGAAGTACGTCCATCTCAGTGCAGGATGGCCTCTGAGGTAACCAGGATACTTGAGGGTGAATCGGTAGGCGTCCTTGAAGCAGGTACCGGTACCGGGAAGAGCCTTGCCTACCTTATCCCATCCGTTAAATGGGCCCTTTCGGGAAACCGGCGAGTTGTTGTTTCTACCAACACTATCAACCTTCAGGAGCAGCACCTGATAAAGGATCTGCCTCTGGTTGAGGAGGTCCTCGGTGAATCGTTTTCGGCTGTACTGGTCAAGGGGAGGGGCAACTATCTCTGCCTCAGGAAGAGGGACCTTGTGGACACCGAAACAGGTGAGATACTTCTTGATTTTGACAATATGCAGGAGATGCGAAGTCTTCTGGACTGGAGTAGAACCACTCGTGAGGGAAGCCTCTCGGATCTTTCCTTTGTCCCGGCCGAATCGAACTGGAGCCTGATAAAATCCGAATCAGATTCATGCCTGAGGGTGCGGTGTGCTCATTTCTCCACCTGTTTTTACTACCGTATGCGCCGTGAGGCTGCCTCAGCGCAGATACTGCTTGCTAACCATCACATTCTCTTTGCCGACCTTTCCTTCAGAAGCGCCGGACAGGAGTCATCCTCTATAATGCCCCGGTATGACGCTGTTATCCTCGATGAAGCTCACAATGTTGAAGATGTGGCCCTTTCATATTTCGACTCCAGTTTCGGAAGGTGGGGAACTACCGCTGCTATCGGCCGCCTGGTCGGCCGCAGACGGCCCGAGCGCGGGCTTATTCCTTTTCTGCAGAAAAAGGTTCAGAATTCCAGATCTCTTTCGAAAAAAAAGAAAAATGAACTGAATAAACTGACCTCGGCAGTATTTGAGAGCATTCAGGGACAGAGGGTGAGGTTGGAGTCGGCCTTTGATGAGCTTGCTGAACAGTTCATCCAGTGGCTGAGCAAAGGCGAGGATGCCAGGGAAAACAGGTGGCGTATAACGCCTGAAAGAAGAGTCGATAAACAGTGGCGTGGGGCAGTTAAGCTTCTGGGCGAGATGTCCGGCCTTATCAGGGGAATCCTCACACCGGCAAAGAAGCTTAACAGGGAACTGAGAAACCTCATGGAAGAGGGTAATGAGGAGCTGGCCGGGCAGTGGAGTGATATAGGGGCCGTGATACTGAGGCTTCAAACGTGTGTTGAGTTTATTAACCGGGTGATCGAAGGAGAAGAAGAGGATGAGGTCTTCTGGGTCCAGGTCAGGGCGAAGGGCAGGAGGTCCGTGAATCTGCACCTGACTCCCCTGGATGCCGCATCCATATTGGAGAACACCCTGTTTTCATCGGTTGGCCCCGTAGTAATGACGTCTGCAACGCTTACCGTCGGTGGTTCCTTCGATTTCATGAGGCACAGGCTTGGTATCGACCGGCTCGACAGGGACAGGACTACGGAAATGGCGTTTCCTTCCCCTTTCGATTTTAACAGCCAGATGAAGATAGCATTTCTGGATGGTATTCCCGATCCCGGCAGGCAGGGTTACGTTGCCGGACTTAGGGATGCTGTACGGGAAATGATAACCGCATCTGATGGTAACTCTCTCGTGCTTTTCACATCGTACAGGACCCTGGATGAAGTATTCGAGGGCTGCTGTGAAGATCTCTCTGACATCAGGCGGATCATGCTCAGACAGGGAGAGGCGCCCCGTACTGCGCTCCTGGAGCGGTTCCGGCACGATCCGGGCTCGGTTTTATTCGCAACGGACAGCTTCTGGGAAGGGGTTGATGTTGTGGGAGATTCTCTGACGAACGTGATCATCGCCAGGTTGCCCTTTCCGGTGCCCACCGATCCTGTCACCGAGGCCCGCGGGGAAGCTCTTCAGAAGGCCGGCAGGGACCCATTCATGGAGGACTCAGTGCCCAGGGCTGTCATACGCCTGAGACAGGGGGTAGGGAGGCTGATCCGCCATCGCGATGACACCGGTTTTGCGGTTATTTGCGACGC
>JBGMRC010000086.1:0-5910 GCA_048061075.1 bacterium
ACGACGGACTCATGGCGACACCCTTTTCCCGGTATTTGAAGTGGATCGAACACGCTAAATAATTATCCAGGATCGTGATGCGTAATGCGTGATTAGTGATTAGTAAAATCAGGCGCTGGGCGTTAGGCTCTGGGCGCTGGGAAGGGAATGAGAAGCGATTAGGAATAAGGGCAGGCGATTGATTCTAACAGGGATGAAGGGGATAAGAGCAGGTGTTGGGTTTACTAGAAACAAGAAACTAGAAACCAGAAACTCCAGCCGTAGGCTGGCCAGACTCCTGCCGAAGGCTGGCCGGGGAGGGGACCTGATCCACTTTCAGGAGGTATATCATGTTTAAAAGAATGCTCAGAACAGATAATAGTATTACACCGCTGATCCTCAGACTCTTTCTGGGAGTTGTTTTCTTTCCCCATGGAGCCCAGAAGGCCCTGGGCTGGTTCGGAGGATTCGGCTTTACCGGGACCATGGGGTTCTTCACACAGAAGATGGAAATTCCCGCAATACTTGCCCTGCTTGTGATCGCAGCGGAGTTCCTGGGCTCTATAGGATTGATTACAGGATTTCTAACCAGGTTGTCCGCATTCGGGATTGCCTCCGTCATGACCGGAGCCATCTTCATGGTCCACCTGCCTTATGGATTTTTCATGAACTGGACCGGAAAGCAGGCAGGCGAGGGGTACGAATTCCATCTGCTGGCCATTGGTATCGCTCTGGCGCTTATGGTTACTGGCGGAGGTGGACTGTCCATTGACGGGTTGATCGCCCGGAAGTCCGATTAATGATGTGGGGTCAGGTCCTGCCTTCTTACCTTTTGAGCAGAGATTGCTCATTTATATAAGAAAAGGTAAGAAGGCAGGACCTGACCCCAAACTGCTGGAAACTGGAAACAGTAATAATGTATACTGTTCAAAGCTGAAGATCAGGTAAACACAGCTTCCGGCAGGGCGGGAGTGCATGCATCTAGTATTTCAACGGGCCGCTTTCTCCAAAAGAGGAAGCGGCCCGTTTTCGCAAATAAGCACAGATGCGGAAAAGTCGAAGTGCGAAGTCGAAGTCAAAGTGAGTGAAACAGGGCGTAGTGCTAAGGGCGTATTAAGCGATCTTATCAAATCGCTTCGTCGTTCCCTTCTCGCGATGACGTTGCTAGAAACTAGAAATTTGAAACTGGAAACTGGCGCGCGGAGCGTGCCCAAAGCATGGATTCAAAATATCTCTTTGAACTGAAAACTCGAACCGAAAAGGCGTTGAATGAAGATCCTCCTGACGGCCTTATGGCCATTACCGCCTCATGGGCTCTCTGGGAGGCTGTGAGAAGGCGAATCCTTGTACTGGCCTGCAAGCGTGGGGGATGGACTGTGGATCAAGCCAAAAAAGCCCTATCCAGTGAGCGGATCAATAACGAGCGTTTTGTGCATCTTTTTGAGGCTATTTACAGGAGCAGCAAATGGGAAGATTCGCTGCCGATCGTGGCAAAAAGACTCTGGCCGGGGATTATCAGGATAAAAGACCTTCGCCGTCGGATAATAAACGGAACCACCAGGATAGGCGACACGAGGCTTCAGAAATACGCCTGGGATGTCCTGAGGTTCATTAACTCCCTCAGGGAGCACCCCCTGGGGGATCCGCTGAAGGCATTACCGAGGATCTCCACTAAAACAAAGTCTGACAGAAGCTTGAAAAACAGGATAAAAAAAGCGTAGAGTGGTAGTGCAGTTTAGCGATAAAGTAGGCAGGCCGCGCTAAGGGCGCGTAGTTACTGGCTCCGGGTTTCGAGTTTCGAGTACATAGAGAACGGGGAACCGGCGAAACGGGGTGGTTGATGGGTAATGGAGTAACGGCGTATCGGCGTTTATCCCTCCCCCTCGAGGGGGGAGGTTAGGAGAGGGTGAGTCTTTCTAATCTAGAAATTAGAAACAAGAAACTAGAAACTCCAGCCGAAGGCCAGGCAGACTCCAGCCGAAGGCTGGCGAGCTTGGAGGAAAGTTCATGAGTAAGCATGAGAGTGAGGAGCGGCGTAAGGGTCTGTCTGAAAGGAGGCAGCAGCCTGATCGTCGAGGTGGGGATGACCGGAGAAATGAACAGGACCCGGCATGGCTGGGAGAGCAGGACAGGCGAACAGGTAAAGACAGGCGCAGTGGCGGCAGCCGACGCGAGGTGCCTGATAGACGCAAAGGTTAAGTTGGCAGTTGTTGGTTGTTAGTTATCGGTTTGCCAGAAACTGCCACGCTCAGGATGTGGCCGAAGGAACCCGCAATGAATACCTACGAAGATGAGGATAAAAGAAAGGCAGTAACAAAACGGCGCAAAGCTGGAGTAGACCGTAGACAGTTAAATAAATTCGCCTGGCTCGGGCGAATGGAACGGCGGAAATCCAGGGATGATCGCCGATCAGGATCTGAGGACAGAAGAAAGGACAGCGGAAAGAGGGGGTTATAGGTATGGAAATATCGAGGTGTCGGGGTAGAACATTAGAGCATTAGATATTTGAGCCTTGTTCAATCACGTTGGGCATTGCCTGCCCTGAGCCTGTCGAAGGGGAAATTGGTCATTAGACCATCAGATCAGTCGGCTTAGAGAGGTGCCGTACAGAAGTTCCCCGTCCTCAATTGCCTGATACAGGGGATCGTTCGCAAGATACAGCTTTTTCAGTTCGGCGATCGTTAAAACCGTAACCTCAGGTGCAATTCCAAGTAACTCGATCTCTTCTTCAGCCTTTCTCCGGGCAAAATCCCTGTTGGTTTCACCTGAAACAATAATGCATATATCCCTGCCGGATACGTCTCCCGAAGAGCTTCCCATCAGATAGGCCGATGCGGCTACTCCCCTGAGCCTTGATGAAAAGGTGCCAAGATGGTCCTTCAGATATGAGCGCTCCTTCCTGAAGAGAGGAAGGAGCATATCACTGACGAGGTGATCTCGCTCCTTGAGTTTGTACAGGTACGCGCGGCCCGCCTGACGCACTTCAAGAATTCCGATATCACGCAGGCGATTCAGTGCGTTCTGACAGGTCATGGCGTTTAATCCTGCAAGAGATGCTATCTGCCGCCCGGTAAGGTCATTATCGCTGTCGGCAAGGACCCTGAGAACCTTTACATTGGAGGGTGTTCCGAATATTGCATCTAGAGGATTGATCAAGTCCATTATCAGCCCTATTGTATATTATCGAATAATATATGTAAGTAATAAAGGATATATGTAAATATAATTAGACATAATAGCCGATTATGTCAAGAATCAAAGTGTCCTGAAGTCCGACCCCAATTTGCGTTATTGACACAGAACATGCAAATCCTGATAATCGAGCCATGCGCCGGCTCCTTTTTATACCAATTCTCACGATAGTTTACGCTTGCAGTTCCTATATTCCTCAAGATTCGACTCCGCATCCTGAGGTATTCTATACATATGGAAATGAAGCTGTGATCCAGGATAGAAATGTCTCTCTGGATGCCAATCAGGAACTTTTTTTCTCAGAATCCCCTGACCGTACTATCGCATTCTGGCAGCAAAATGTACCGGCAGGCTTATCGAACGGAAAGCAGACATACAGGCGGGTCGCGGCCTTCCTGACCGATCCCCTGTCAGGACAGAGGAATTTCAAATCTGTGGGTTTGGGAGATAGTATCTATTACACCGCAGCGGATATTGTCAGGTCAGGAACCGTAACTGTAGCAGTATCGAAATACCATGAATCTGGCGGCTATGCCCTCACAGTCTTTGAAAACAGAAATATGAAAGGAGAATGGTCTGCTCCCGAAGAGCTTTTTGTAAGCGATGAAAGACAGATCATTCGCCTTGAGGCTGATTCGATATTATCGGGATCGGAAGGAAAACGTTACATCCTGATAAGGTATCGCCTCGGAAAAGTAAAAGAGGACCTTACTTTTCGGCTGTACTCCAGTGATGGTCCGAAGCTACCCTGGAAGTTTATGGGGACTGTCCCCGGCAGCGACGATCTCTCCACTTTTGACAACATGAGCTTCGACTCCTCTCCAGATGGGAAGCTGGCAATCGCCTTTGTTGCCTACAAGGGTCATCTGAAAGTGCTCGAGTCAAAGGACAGGGGGAGAACCTGGCAGGACCTGGGAAGTCCGAAAAGACCGTCGGTGTCCGGCTTCAGGCTTCTACGAAGATCACCCCTGGTTCGGGACAGCATGCCCAGCATCAGACGTGTGGCAGGTGGATGGGGTCTTGCCTGGGAGGCTCATGTTTCGGTACCAAGAGGGATAAACAAGTTTGATGAGTATGTTGATACGCTGTTTGCCAGGTACGACGACTCAACAGGGGAGTGGGCGCAGACAGTCACAGTTAGCGAATTCAGGACGATCATCCGGAGGAAACTGAGCCTGTTTGACGAGATGGGCAAGTCAGGAGTTCAGAGGATAAAGGAACTTTCAGAGGAGGGCAGGGGTACGGATCTGCGTTACGCTCACCTGGCAACGGCATCCACCGGAAGGCTTGCAGTTGTGTGGAGGGAACTAAGGGGTGAGTGGCTGCGGGCTGTGGTCAGTATCTCTGACGACGGGGGAAGAACATGGTCAGCTGGTATAGTCCTCAATCCTCTGGATAAAGGCGACGTTCACAGCACCAGGGGTCTTCTCTCCAGTACCGGCGATATCTACCGCGCCATAGCGATCATGTGGGAAGGGCGGTCTTCTATTCAGGCTGCAGGGAATCTCAGTTTAAAGGTAAGTGAAATAATATTTCAGTGATTCCGGCTTTTTTATTTCGAGAGGACCCGACCCCATTACTCAAACAATTTCTTAAGTAACTCATCCGCATCCCCCCACATCATCTCGATGGAGGTAATGGTCATCTTTCCCTCGTCTGAGCGGTCGGCCCTTTCGATGTTGATACTGGTATCCTTGCCTCTCCAGGAGTAACCTTCAACGCCGTCCAGAATGAGAAACTTCTCCATGGTTCCTTGCCCGAATTTGTCAAACAGGGCTTTTTTCAGCAGCTCCCAGTTATCCTCACCACTGACCTTACCCTTGACCTGAGAGAACTTTCCATCCCAGAAGTAATACTCCAGGGTCTCGAAGGGGACTCCCCACGGCCTCAGGTTGTCTTTCTTCTTCCGGTAGATCTTCCCGTCAAGGGAATCTTCTCTCAGAAATTTGAGGCCCTTGACCTTTTTCTTCCTGGTGCCCCACTTGGTCCCGCCGAAACCATCTGGTTCTCCAGTGTAAAACAATGGAGCGATTTTCAGCTTCCTGCTCTCATATCTGGTAAGCGTATACTGGGAAAAATCCCCCGCTGCGCTCTTGCTCATCATGGTCAGGGGCAGGCCCGATTTCCTGGAAATGCACGCGGAAGCTGTTCCCTGCGGACTGGTGATATGAACGAGTTTGCCCGTCAGTCCTCCTGAGGAGCAATCTTTTCCTGTACCTTTAATAGTGGAATTCGGCATGCTCGGGTGGGCCATTGTAAACCCTTTTTTCCAGTTGAAGTCCTTGGTGGAAGTGGGAAAAAAGAGCATTATGGTAGGAACAACAAGACCGGTGGCGCCCACCATCGGCATACTCTGCTGAGTGGGAGCCATGGGGCCTTTTTCGAGCTTGTCAAGGGACCAGGAGAAAGGGTCGCCTACCTTGGAATCAGTTACGGTACCGCTCCAGTTATCGTTTATAGTGGCAAGGACATCGTAGTCGTAGCCGTACCTTTCCCTGAACTCCAGTGTCAGCTTCATCTGCTGCTTCCGCCCGGCCTGGGAGATCACCCAATCGTAATCCAGAGACACACCGCCCCCGAAATCCAGGGGTTTCCAGAACGGTTCTTTTGTTTTTACGACCTTAACACCGGCCAATCCCGCTGCCGGCAGCATAATAACCAGCAATACTGTGACCACGACTCTAAATCTCACAATTAATCTCTCCTCATATACGTTCTCGGTATTTAGCAGATAACTTT
>JBGMRC010000087.1:0-5900 GCA_048061075.1 bacterium
ACATTGATACCCTGGCTCTGTCCCAGATCCCTGATCACATAAAGAAGCGTAAGGATGTACGCGTCGTGCTCAACAATTCCGACGATCGGCGCTGTTACCCAGTAAAGAACGGACGTACCTACCAGGAGACCCGATTGAATAAAGGGAATAAACCAGTTCGACACGATCTCTAGAAGACGCACATGCTCAAGGCCCCCCACAAGGGCAAACAGAGCCGCGTAAAACCCTATAGCTGCCCATTCGATCTCTCCCAGCATGTGCTCGAGGTCAGGGACATCGAAATCAAGAGGCTTCCTGAGGATCTCGATTGCCAAAACCAGAAGTAAGGTCCCCGTAAAAGCGATGAATCCCAGTTTGACATCGAAAACCTGCCTCATGGACATGGCGATAATGGTTATTATGAAACCCGCAACAACGACGAAGGCGAATCGCTTGTCCTTGATGTGTTCCATAGTTTCACCCGCCGCCTCGTGAGCTGCCTCCTCATCCAGCGTGCAGAGCGCAAGGCTTGATTTTTTGAACTTGAAATAGAAGACCAGGCAGACCAGCAGGTAGACAATGGTCAGGATAATAAACGACGACGGCCTTCCTGAATGCCAGATAAAACCGAGGAACTCAACGCCCGACACGCTGTGCAGCATCTGTGGCGGAAGATCCCCGAGCAGCAGCGCCGTTCCCATGAAATTCGAGCTCAGGCCTATAAACAGAATGGGTCCTGTGGCCTTGAAACCATAGAGCTTGCGGATGTGAAAGATTATGGGGGCCAGCATCAGCACCACGACCACGTTGTCAATGAACATGGAGACGAACCCGGCAAGCATACCTATCAGGGTCACGAAAAGTGGAATGTTTCCCTTGGATATGTGGAGGGTGCGGTCTCCAAGATATTCGGGGATCCCCGTTTTGCCGAAGTACCCGGCGATGAGCCAGACGCTTATCAGTATCATGAGGACATTCCAGTCCACGAACTTGAATGCCTGAACCTCATCCATGCTCCCCACAATAATCATGAAAACAACACCCAGCAGGGCGGAAACTACAGGGTCGATCTTGCGTGTTATGACCAGAACTATCGTAACAATGAAGATCAGGGCTGTGATAATCTGGGTTGGTTCCATTGAATTCCCCTCCTAGGTTGTCATTAAACGAGCCGGACACTGGCCCGACCCGCGATGAATGAATACTCCCATCCTTCCGATCATTCCTGACTTTTTTTCATCCCCTCCCAACGATTGGATATCGCTTTTTTCAGGGTGCCTTTGGCCTGTTCGGGATCCATCGGTTTATATCCCAGAAGATCTCTGGCATATGTATCCGACAGCTCCCAGGGGTCTGCCAGAAAGGCGCTTCCCTTCCACTCTTCTTTCGGGATCACCCTGACTTCCGCCAGCGACCCCGTAACTTCACTCACCATTTCGGCCACTTCTTCCCAGGTGACGAAGACGGTGGAGAAATTAAATGTCCTGCCGAAAGCTGTTTCATTCATGAGGGCGATTTCCATGGCCTGAACCAGGTCGGCCATGTGGATAAAGCTGCCCCCTGAGTCACCAGGGACCTCCAGTGGTTCTCCTGCCGCGGCAGTCTTTAACATCTCGCGCAGGTGCCTGCCGGCGATATCTTCCCCGAAGGCCCACCAGAACCGGAATATTGTAGCCGGCACTTTCCCCTCGTTGCTGTACATCAGGCAGAGTTTTTCCGCGGCTGCCTTGGCAATACCGTATAAGGGCTTCCTTGCTTCTTCCACAACCAGGGGATGATCCTCATCGATGGGAGAGTATTTTACCTTTCCATAAACTACAGCCGTGCTGGTATAAATCAGGTGCCGGATCCGGCGGGAGGCCATCTCGTCTAAAAGGTGGATATGGCCCTTCAGATCATGGTCAAATATCTCCAGTGTGTCAGCGGAAAATGACCATGCCAGGTGGATCACCGCATCCGCGCCTTCAATGGCTTTTTGTAGAGTTTTCCTGTCCTCCAGGGACCCCTCAACAAGAACGAGTCTGTTGTCGTCTATTGACCTGAGAGGCTCCACATCCCTGTCCAGGACTGTTACATCACAGCCTTTCTCCAGAAGCGCGCCGACATAGTCTTTCCCGACAGAGCCCGCTCCACCCGTAATGAGGATTTTCCGAACAGCTTTCATGAGAGGAAATCAAGGAAGAAGGAGAGGCGGCTCAGACTTACAATTAATAGTGTATCAACAGGCCGCCTCACCATTTTGGTCTTGCATTTGATGACTGCCGAGAGTGTACTCGTTTCTATATCTGCTTTAACTTGGTTCGACTTAAGCAATTGAGTACTCTCCAAAACAGCCGGATATCCTGGTCGTTAACCAGCTATGCCGCCGCCTCGTCGCCTCTGCTCTTCCGCTTGTCTTTAATTAGCTTGATTGCAGGCAGGGCAAAGAGGAATATGGCGATTACCATGAATACCGCTGACAGAGGCCTGTTGAAGAAGATGCTGAACGACCCGTCACCTATGATCAGGGACTGCCGCAGGAACCTCTCGGTCATCGCCCCCAGAACAAGGGCTACTGCCAGGGGCGCCAGCGGGTATTTACACTTCTTCATAACGTATCCGATGACCCCGAAGATCAGCGTGGTCCAGACGTCGAACATGAGGTTTCTCATCACGTAGGCGCCAATGAAACAGGCGATAACAATAATGGGCGTGAGCAGCCCCCACGGGACCCTCATGATCGATGCCAGAAGCGGAGTTCCGAAAAGGCAGATTAACAGGCATACGAAACCTGCCAGGAACAGGCTGGCTATCAGGCCCCATACGAATACCGGTTCCTCCACAAACAGCCTTGGTCCGGGCCACAGGCCCCACATATAGAGGCCCGACAGGAGCACCGCCGCAGTAGGCGAACCCGGGATACCCAGGGTGATCATGGGCAGGAGGGCACCCGTACCGGCGGAGTTAGCCGCCGCCTGCGGGGCCAGAATACCCTCTATAGCCCCTTTGCCGTATTTCTCGGGGTTTTTGGAGTACTGTTTGGCGATCCCGTAACCCAGGAAGGACGCGGGAGTGGCCCCAGTTCCAGGCAGAATACCCACGAAGAACCCCAGGATGGAACTGAAGAAGGTCAGTCCGAAGTGCTTCTTTATCTCCTTCATGCCATCCCAGATGTCCTGCATTCCGACTTTCGCCGGGATGACCTCCTTTATAATGGTACTGAACCTCTCCTCCCCGTCGATCATTATCTCACCAATGCCGAAAAGGCCGATCGTTACAGGTACAAAGTGAAAACCGGAAAGGAAGGCAAATGTTCCGAAGGTCAGCCTTGGCTGTCCAGTCACGATGTCAAGTCCCGCCATGGTAAGGATCAGTCCGAACGAAGTGCTGACAAGGGTCTTCATGGCTCCGCCCGTGCCCAGCCCAACGAAGGTACTGAAGGCAAGCAACATTATGGCGAACATCTCCGGAGGGCCGAATCTCAAGGCGAACAGAGCCAGCGGCATCGCGAATGCCACGAAAAAGACAGCGGCCACCAGTATACCCATGAAAGACGCAAGGAAAGCGGTCGAAAGCGCGAGGCCCGCCTTTCCCTTTTTTGCCAGGGGGTAGCCATCGAAGATAAGTGCCACGGACCACGGCTCACCCGGGATCGCGAAGAGAATAGAAGTAATAACCCCTCCATAAAGGGCCCCCCAGTAGATGGCGGCCAGGAAGATAATCGCGATCTCCTTGGGGACTAGAACGGTCAGGGGCAGCAGCAGAGCCACACCGGCGGTACCGCCCAGTCCCGGCAGAACGCCTACTGCCAGACCCAGGAGCAACCCCAGGGTCATCATTAATAGTGAGAAGGGCTGCATCGCAACCCCGAAACCAACCATCAGGTTAGCCAGAGTTTCCATTAATTCCTCCTGATCTGATGTCGTAACTTCCTGTTAGAAAAAGAACAACCCCTTCTGATATAAAATACTCTTGGGCAGTGGAAGCTTCAGCCCCTTCTCCATGCCGAAGAAAACGGCAATAGTAGTTATTAATGAAAACGCAATAACTGTCCGCCAACGATGCTTACCGAGCCAGCGGGAAAAGAGGGCACTATAGATCAGGGTTGAAATATAGACTCCCATGTAAACGATCCCTATCGCGATCAGGAACGACGTGAAGGCGATGCGAACCGCCTCCATCATTCCTTCTCTGCTTACGAAGAAATCTTCTTCATCTTTGGATCTTACGGCATTTACAAGAATGCCTGCTGAACAGACCAGCATCAATACACCCAGCCAGAAGAGAGCGAATCCCGCCTCTGGTCCATCGGCTTGCCAGCCGAAACCCAGGCGAGCTGCCTCTATAATGGCAATGAGCGATATAACGATCGATATTACCGCAGTAATTAATTCACCTTTTTTCAAATCCAGCCTCCCGGGGATGATTATTGGGGGTATGGGGCCTGTCTGGCAGGCCCCATACCCCGATTCAGTTTGTGAGGTGATTTTCAGTCCTCAGGAGTTACTTGATCCAGCCCTGCGCTTTCATGATCGTGATGTGCTTCTTCTCGTAATCCTCGGTGAACTTCATCAGCTCGTCGCCGGTGATAAAGGTGGCCTGTAGCCCCTTGCTCCTGGCAAACTCCAGCCAGTCCTTATCTTTGGAGATATTCCTGAAGAGTCCTACCAGGCCTTCCCTGTCCCTCTTGGAGATGCCCGGAGGCGCGAAGATAGCCCTCATCATGTTGTAGCTAAAGTCGATGCCCGCCTCTTTACCTGTGCGAACATTCTCAAGACCCTTAACCGCAAGCCTTTCGTCCTGGAAAACTACCAGGGGCCTTACAAACTCAGGGTAGAAACCTCCTGCTTCGCTGACCTGGTTAACTGAAGCCTCAATGTGCTTGCCGACCAGAGCCTTTGCTACAGCGCCGCCGCCCTTGAAGGGCACGTACTTGAAGGGCTTTGTACCGGCGATCTTCTCGATGGCCCTGAATACGATCTCATCTTCCTGCTTGGACCCTGTTCCACCAACCAGGATGCTGCGCTTCTTGGCCTCGGCGATGAACTCTTCAATTGTATTGAAGGAGCTGTCCTTGTGGACCCAAAGCGGGAAGTTATCCAGAGCCAGCAGTGCAATGGGTGTGAAGTTGCGGAATGAAAATGGCAGCTTCTGGAACAGGGGTGTCGTAATGAAGCTGTTCAGTGTGATCAGCATCATGTGACCATTACCCCTCTGGGAGATGACGTAGTTCATTGCCACCGCGCCGGCGCCACCCGGCTTGTTTATCGGGATTATGGCCTCGTCAATGTATTTGTTCTTGACGTTGATACCAGTCAGGAATCGGGCGTACTTGTCGGCTCCTCCGCCTACACCGGCCGAGATAATAAACTCAACTGACCTGTCGGGCCAGGCGGCGGCTTCGGCTATTTCTCCCAAGAGAAATGAGCCGGCCATCACTACTACCAGAATAAGTAAAATTGGAAAATGTCTGCTAATTCTTTTCATGGCCTATTTCCTCCTTGCAAAAAAACCTTCAGACCGTTTTACCCCCCTCTTACGTCTAATGTTTTGCGATCTCACCTCCTTTTTGTGTTTGGTTGATCTATTGTAAATTTCGCCCCCCAGGGCTGTTACAAAATAGTAACACACACTTCTAAAATGAGGTTTTATTTTTTGTGTTCCCTCTCACGATGGAACCATGAGGAGATATTCCGGCCTGTTTTTTCTTTCCATACCTCCAGCAGGCTATTTGTGCGGACCCGCCCACTGAGTGAACAGGCCCGCACTATGGCAGTAGGTCACCAGGTTGACGTAAAAAAAATCAGAGCCGTCCCATCATTGCCGAATACTTACACGCTCTCCCTTGGTGATCGCACAGGCAGCGGCACCGGCTTGCCGGGTGCCTTCAGCTTCGCGTCTATGAAGGCCTGCATCTTGGCAATATGCTCATCAGTGAGGTG
>JBGMRC010000088.1:0-5878 GCA_048061075.1 bacterium
GGGTGTCAAGTTTCAGTCTTACTGTGCGGTAGAACAACCAGTATTTTCATTGATCCGCCCTTGAACCCGTTTCCCGCAGGAATACTGCAATATCTGGATGATCTGTTACGATCCCGGAGACCATCTCCTCGCCAAGAAGCTTCCGGATCATTCTCCTGTCGTTAACCGTCCATACGAAAACCGGCCTGGTCTTCTTCCTGATCCTGTTCAGGAAACCGAACTTGATGATCTCCCAATGAGGCAGGAGAAAGTCCGCCTTACACCTTTTCTGCCTCCTGATGGGAGAAAGCACCGATTCGATGGAGAGTCCGGGGCGTTTATACAGGGAAATATTCATCAGCAGGCCGCACGTCAGGTCAGGACGGTTCTCCTTTATGATCCTGACAGACGGCTCCTTAAAGGAAGTCAGGACGAATTCATCCCTTTCCAGTTGATGGGCTGCCATATCGGCCACGCCAAGCTCATAGCCCGCTTCCTTGAGCTCGAGGTCCAGTTTTATCTTTCCTTTAACATATTGAAGCGTCTCCTCCAGTGTGGGAAGGATGTAACCGCCGCCCTCCAGCGCCGCGCCGGAAGCCTCTGCAAAGGTAAGTTCCCTTATCAGCCTGTTTCCAATATGCTCATCGTGGTGGAGGATCAGGATTCCGTCCACCGTCTTGCGGACATCTGTTTCGATCATGTCCGCATTCATCTCGATGGCAATACGAAATGCCTCAATAGTGTTCTCGTGAGCGTAGGCCGAAGCGCCCCGGTGGGCTATGATCAGTGTTGTGTTCATCTTTCACCATGGAGGCACGGAGGGGACCCTTCAAGTGAGTGCGGAGGGCGGAGGGCGTAATAAGCATATGCAATCCCCGATTCACCGTTTCTCCGATTCACCGTGTCTGTTTCCAGTCCACCGGGACCAGGGACACCCTCCAGCTACTCACTTATTTTCTCATTAACCTGATCCAGGTACGATTGTATTTTACTGTATAACTCGGGGTGTTTTTCCTCTGTAAGGATCTTAAGAGACTGATTGTATGCCTGGGCTGCCCGGGCCAGGAATTTTTCCTTCTCCTGAACCTCCGAAAATGAAAAAAAAGTGTTCCCGAGATTACTCAGTATTACTGCGTATTCCATGAGATGCTTTTCGGATTTGTAGATCTTGAGCGCCTCACCGTAGGCTCGCATGGCGTGAATCAGGTTCTCCCTTTTATCAATTCTTTCCGCCAGTTCGCTTCTGGCTCTGCCAATGCTGACCTGGTTTCTGGCGTGCTTCTCTGGACTGTTCCCGGCGGTAAAGAATCCAAGGGATTCATCAAACGCTTCTATGGCCTTTTCAAGATAAGTCTCCGAATCCTGTATCTGTGAAAGCCCGATATAGAGATTCCCCAGATTGGTCTGCATGGTCGCTGCCTGGCTGAGCGCGTTTGCCTGCCCGAAGGCCCTGAGGGCCAGTCTGAAAGCTGCTTCAGCCCTGTTGAAATCCTCCGCATTCCCGTCTTTTGCAGCCAGCCTGTGATAGCAGTTCCCCCTGCTCTCCATAGCCTTACCGTAAAAGTCCTGTTGAGAAACCATAGAGATCCTCAAAAGCGTATTATCAATTATCTTTATGGCCCTCTCGATGTCTCCCCCCTCAACAGCTTCTTTTGCGCCTGCCATGGACTGGTCAAATTCACCCTGGTTGATCTTTTTTATGGCCTTGCCCGTTCCGGCGCTCCCAATCTCCTTGAATTTTCTGTACATCCTTAAAAGATTGATGAGGATGAAGATCGCAAATAGTCCTAGACCTATAATAAACGAGTTCATCTGTAATTCCGTCCGGAATATTTTTCCTCGGCGAAAACGTCCATAAGTGCTGATACTAACATCTAATTTCCAATTTTACTATTTCAGAACAACGGAGATGATGCCGAATACAGCTATCGCAATTGCGGCGCCCAAAAAGAATGTACCATCTATTCCCCACGCAATGAATGCAATGCCCATTACCAGCGGACCCAGGGTCTGTCCGATCCGCAGGACCATTCCGTTCACCGACATGAGGACACCCCGGTGCTCCATGGGAGCCAAACCGGCCATGGCTGACATAATTGAGGGAATGTTTATGCCCTGACCAAGTCCGTAGATCATCATGGGCAGCAGGAATATCCCCAGTCCTTTCACAAACGGAATAATCAGAAGCGCTACAGCGTACAGGAGAAAGGCCGCCTTTATCAGGTTCGACTCGGAAACGGACCTGGTCAGCCTGCCCATTTGTGTTGAGACCAGCCCGGTTGTCACCGACATGAAGGATGTAATCATCCCGATTGTCAGTGATGAGGCTCCGAACTTTCCCGCCAGAAGCAGGGGAAAGTATGTCAGCAGTGAACCATACAGGATGACGAACGTTGCCACGCTGACGAAGAACAGTCCCGCCACGTGCCTGTTTCTTATTATTTTGATAGCCCCGCTCACGTACTGGCCGAACCCATGCACAATATCCGGCTCAGGGATCTCCAGAAAAAATATGGAAACTATGGCGACCGGTATCGCCAGAAGTGTCAGAAAGAACGGATAGTTCCAGCCTATAAGCGCCAGGGCGCCGCCGATGGCCGGATAGCTGGCGGTCCCGATCGAGAGCACGCTGGCGTTGTATCCCATGGCTGTTGAGCGATCCTTCCCCGAATACAGGTCCCCGATAATTGTTACCGAAAGGGATGCCAGGGGCGAAGCCCCTATCCCCTGGATAAAGCGGAAAATGAGCAGAAGCTTAAGGTCTTTCGCCAATCCGCAGGCAGCCCCGGCAAAGGCAAAAAGAAAAAGAGCTGGAACCAGGATCTTCTTTCTCCCGAACCTGTCGGCAATAACACCCAGGAAGGGCGTGAGGATGATCCCTGGTAAAGTGAATACCATGATCAGGAGCCCCACCTCGCCGGACGTGATCCCAAGGCCGTCCATTATTTTGGGGAAAGCGGGAGCAATACTGGCGACTCCCAGCACAGCCATGAGGGTCACTCCGAAGATAACCTGGAGGTTACGGTCAAGATGGAGCTTCTGAACCTTATTCTTTTTTTGTGTAAAGTCCATCAATTGAAATCTTGATTCCCTCATAATAGCCGCTATGGCGTAAGTGTGGGGTCGGACCCCCTTTAACCCCTGACGTAACTTAACATACCAATTGGGTTTTTATCCCCCAGAATCCCTAAATCAAACATCGATGGCTATTCTGGGGTGAAGGACAAATCAGGAATTGGGCTATTGCCTGTTTTTTGTGCAATTTATCCGGCCCCTCATGTTTTTGCGGCAATCCCATCCGCTTCGATATATCGTTTTTAACATTAACACGGAAAGCAATCCCTAACTTACTGTAAGTAAAGACTTTTTTTATTTCACAATTCAAGGTCATTCTGGCACACCTTATGCTTTGTCCCGGCATATAAATTACAGATAATTCCAACTGAGAGGAGGAAGCAGCAATGAAGTACATCATAGCCGTGATCAAGCCGGGCAAACTGAAAGTAAAAGAATCAACCATGATCAAAGTATTTATCCTTACCATCGTAATGGTCTCGTTTCCAGGCCTTGCCTCGGCCGACTCACTGAACTCGGGAGACACCGCCTGGATGTTAACGGCTACAGCGCTGGTCCTTTTCATGACGATACCGGGACTTGCGCTTTTCTACGGAGGACTGGTCAGGGCAAAGAATGTACTTTCCGTTCTCATGCAGTGTTTCGCCATAACATCCCTTGCCACCATCCTCTGGATGGTAGCCGGTTACAGTATTGCCTTTGACAGCGGTAACGGCTTCTTCGGAGGGCTAACCAAGGCATTTCTCGCCGGTATCGGGCGCGATTCGCTCTCGGGCACGATTCCCGAGATTCTGTTCGTCATGTTTCAGCTGACCTTCGTAATAATAACTCCTGCCCTTATAGTCGGCGCTTTCGCCGAGAGGATGAAGTTTTCAGCGGTACTCTGGTTCACATCCCTCTGGATACTGTTTATCTATTCGCCGATTGCCCACTGGGTGTGGGGTGGTGGATGGCTCAGCACCATGGGGGCGCTGGACTTCGCCGGTGGAACGGTAGTTCACATAAACGCCGGTGTCGCAGGCGTCGTTGCGGCCATCGTACTGGGCAAGAGACGTGGTTATCCATCAACCCCCATGATGCCTCACAGCCTCACCCTGTCACTGGTGGGCGCCTCTATGCTCTGGGTCGGATGGTTCGGTTTCAACGCCGGCAGTCAGCTGGCGGCGGACGGGGTTGCCGGAATGGCCCTGGCCGTTACACAGATTGCGGCGGCATCGGCCGCACTGGCGTGGATGTTCATAGAGTGGATAAAACACGGTAAACCCAGCGTCCTCGGAATTATAACGGGCGCAGTAGCCGGCCTTGTCGCTATCACCCCCGCCGCCGGCTTCGTTGGGCCTTTGGGAGCAATAGCAATCGGGTTCACCTCAGGCACGTTGTGCTTTTTTGCCGCTACAACCCTCAAGCGAAGGCTTAAATACGACGACTCCCTCGACGCCTTCGGTGTCCACGGTATCGGAGGGACCGTAGGAGCGCTTCTCACAGGAATTTTCGCATCGACCACTTTCGGCGGTTTCGAGGATATTAATGTCGCCTCCCAGCTCTGGGTGCAGTTCGTGAGCGTTCTCGCCACTGTCGCCTACTCCGGTATCGGAAGCTTTATCATCCTGAAAGTGATTGATTTTACTATAGGTCTAAGGGTTGACGAAGAGGATGAGGTCACCGGGCTGGATCTCGCGCTGCACAATGAACGAGGATATGATTACTGATTAATAACCGTATTCAACGTTTCACGTTCAACGCTCAACAAAAAATCCCGCCGCTGCCCAAAGGGCAGCAGCGGGACTAAAACCGGCCTCCACCAGGACCAATATTTCATAGGATAGAATGCCTGGATAGGGCCGGGTTGGGGGTCAGGCAATATCTATAGATCCTCCAGCCACCCTTCGAAGGTATCCAGGTGTTCCTCTTCCTCACCCAGGATCTGTTCGAAGAGTTTTCTCGTTGTGATATCGTCCTCCTCGTCTGCTTTTCTTATGATCTTTTTATACAGTTCAATAGCTCCCATCTCGTCTTTGCTGTTCTGCTCGATCATCTCTTTGATATTGGAACCTACAAATATGGGCTCCGGCCTGGTTGTAGGTGTTCCACCCAGATAAAAAAGCCTCTCTGCGATCAATTCAGCATGCCTCATTTCAGCCAGGGCGATCCTCCTGAGTTCATCCTTTACCGTGAAGGCCTTAACGCCGCTCCATTGCACATGCTGCCACAGGTACTGGATCGAGACCTGCATCTCCCTGGCAATGGCAAGGTTCAGCATGTTAAGCAGTTCATCGGAAACTTTCTGATGGTGTGACATACTCTCCTCCTCAAGGTTGACCTATTCTTCTCTTAAAGTGCACGAATGAATGAAATTTCGGAATTAGAAAAGCCCGCCTCAAAGGGCCATCGATGCCGGACAGACACCTTTCGTGTGGATCAAGGCCCCAAGGTCACTCAAGGACGAGCCGTTAACAAGCAGAAAGTCTACTCAGGAAGTATAGCTCCTGTAAAAGGGGACTTCAAGAGTGGGGTCGGACCTGAGAATCTCAGGTTCGACCCAATACTATACAGAACGCTAAATCTGGAATCAGGTTCTAAACCTGAAAATGTTCAATATACGATTTATTTCATATCTGCTACCTTATTGGTATTGACCGACCAATCAGCTGATAGTTTTTCAAACACCTGGGAGAATTGTTACTCAATGAAAATCCGCGAGCTCCTAAAAACAAATCTAACACTGCTCTCTTTCGAGTTCTTCCCCCCCAAAAACCCTGAAAGCGAGGATGTTCTGGACGAAACCGTCAGTATCCTGAAAAGATTCAACCCGGACTTCGTTTCG
>JBGMRC010000089.1:0-1585 GCA_048061075.1 bacterium
AGTGAAACTGGCTTATGGGGACAGTATGGTCACCGCCGGCTTCAGCCGTTGGGAAGCTTGTGGACAGCCCAGGGAGGGGGAATGCCGACTCTTCGTGAACCTGAACATTTTCAGCGGAAAGCTCCATGAAGAACCTGGACGGAGAACTGTGATCATATCTCCCGAATAACCTTCGCCGTCGGGCGGAGCTGAGAAAAAGCCGCTCCTTTGCCCTCGTCATGCCCACGTAGCAAAGACGCCGCTCTTCTTCCAGCTCAGCTGGTTCATTCTGGGAACGGTAGTGGGGCAGCAGGTCTTCCTCCATCCCTGCCAGGAACACAACCGGAAACTCCAGCCCCTTGGCCATGTGAAGCGTCATTAATGTCACAGATAACCCGCTGTCATCCCAGGTATCCACATCAGACACCAGGGATACCTGGTCCAGGAGTGTAGAGAGAGTGTCGGCGCCCGCCGCGATCTCGGCGGAAAGCTCGCTTTCCATAAAGTCGTCCACGACTGAAAGGAACTCCTTCAGGTTTTCGATACGATTCTGCGCCTCATCTGTTCCCAGTGCCATGAGAGCCGGAAGGTACTCTGTGTCCTCCAGGACCGAGACCACGAGTTCGTTAAGCGATCCAGTCTCCATTTTCTTTCGCAGGGAGATGAGGGTGTCGTTGAATTGTCCCAGGGCGGTAGAGGCCTTGTGCGAAAGAGAACCCTTCTTTATTGCGAGACGGACTGACTCCTCGGGGGTTGAGCTGTTATCCGACGTCTCCAGGATCCTTGCCAGCGTTACCTTGCCGATCCCCCTGGCAGGTACATTCACGATCCTCTCAAAGCTTGTCCAGTCTGACGGGTTGACAAGGAGCCTGAGGTAGGACATCAGGTCCTTTATCTCCCTTCGGTCGTAAAACCGCACTCCACCTACGATCTCATAGTGCATGTTCGCCTTCAGCAGAGCGTCCTCGATGGACCGCGACTGGGCGTTGATCCGGTAAAAAATGGCAAAATCCCTGGATGTGAAACCTTGCTGGCGCGAGAGACTCAGAATATGTGAGCATATAAAATCAGCCTCATCCCTCTCGTCTGCGGCAGCAAAGGCAGTTACCTTCAGTCCGTCAGGGCGAACAGCTACCAGATCCTTTTCTTTCCTTCCTACGTTAGCGCTGATCAGACACGAGGCAGCTTTCAGGATGTGTCCTGTGGATCTGTAGTTCTCCGAAAGGGTGACTACCTTTGCTTCAGGGAAGTCTTTTTCAAAAGACAGGATATTGGTGATGTCCGCGCCCCTCCACATGTAAATACTCTGGTCGTCGTCACCCACAACGCAAAGGTTCCTTCGTTTCGAGGAGAGATGGCGTATGATCTGGTACTGGGCATGGTTGGTGTCCTGATACTCGTCTACAAGAATGTAGTGAAGCAGGTCCTCGTAACTTTTAATGACCTCCGGATGCTCCTCGAAGAGCCTGAATGTAAAAAAGAGCAGATCGTCGAAATCCAGGGCATGTGAGGCGTGGAGTTTTTCATCGTATTTCCTGTACGCGCGTACGATCTTGTCCATCATCGGATCGCGCCTGACAAGACCCATCTCCTCCATCTGGTCAGG
>JBGMRC010000089.1:1685-5835 GCA_048061075.1 bacterium
AGATAGGCGATCCGGTAGGTGATGACCCTGGTCTTTCCACTGCCGGCGCCGGCAAGGATCAGGAGGGGACCTTCGACTGTGGTTACCGCTTCTGCCTGGCTGGGGTTCAGGTCGTCGGGGTAAAAAGCCTTCTCAGTGCGTTGTTTCATATCTGAAGATGGCCTTGTTGTAGGCTGTGATAATATCCCGCCTGGTGAGGATGCCCACAAGCTTCTTCGGATCTTTGGGATCCACGACGGGGAGCTGTTCGATGCTTCGATAAGACAGTTTGTTCAGAGCGTCCTTAAGGCTGTCGGAAGGCGTGACTGTAGTGACACGGGTGGTTGCGAGGTCCTTTGCAACAACGAGGTTCTCAAGTTCCGCTTCGAAAACGTGCTGCCGGATATCCTGGAAGGACAGGATGCCGGTGAGCTCTCCCTCCCTGTTGATTATGGGGAAGTTGGAATATTTACTCTGGGTGAAGTGCTTCGTGATCTCCCTGAAGGGCATGTCCTCCTTTATCACTTCCACATCCGAGGTCATGGCGTCGCGCACCTTAATGGACTGGAGAACGTTTACCTCACGGCCGGCTTCAATGGTGATTCCACGCTTGTGCAGCCTGATGGAGTATATGGAATGAGGAGACAGCCCACGGATGACCAGATGGCTCATGATACACGACACCATAATGGGTAGAATAATATGGTAATCGCCCGTCAGCTCGAAGAGGATCACGATGTTGGTCAGGGGAGCGTGGGCTGCTGCTGCCACCGTAGCCCCCATGCCCACAAGGGCATAGGCCCCCTTTGTGGCTGTTACCGTGGGAAACAGGGTGTTCACAATGGAACCGAACGCACCTCCCAGCATGGCGCCTATATACAGGGACGGGGCGAAGACTCCCCCCGAACCTCCCGATCCCAGTGTAAGAGATGTAGCCAGTATCTTCAGGAGCATGAGTATCAACATGAGTTGGAAGGCCATATTGCCCATAAGCGCGTCGCCCATGGGTGTATAACCGTTGCCGAAGAGCTGGGGAAAGACCAGGCCGATGGAACCCAGGATGAGCCCGCCGAGGGCGGGTTTCAGCCACGGGTGAATATTTACTTTTTCCTCGAAGAACTCCTCGGAGAAATCAAGCACCTGAATAAACAGAAGGGCCGCCAGGCCTGCCAGAAGCCCCAGAATTATATAGAAAACGATCTCCACCGGGTTCACCAGTTGGTAGAGGGGAACGGAAAAAGCCGGTTCGTTGCCCAGGAAATGCCGCGATATGGTGGTTGCGATAACTGAAGACATGATCACTGGGCTGAAGGTGGCTACGTTCCAGTCACCGAGGATGATCTCCAGGGCGAACAGTGCCCCCGCTATGGGAGCGTTGAAGGTTGCGGCGATCCCCCCGGCAGCCCCACACCCAAGAAGTGTCCTCACGTTGTTCGCGGACATCCTGAATATCTGTCCGGCATATGAGCCTATTGCGCTTCCGATCTGCGCGATTGGGCCTTCCCGCCCCGCTGATCCTCCCGAGCCGATGCAGATAGCCGAGGCGATTGCTCTGATAAACACCGTCCGTAACTTGAGCACTCCGCCCTTGAGTACAACGGATTCCATGACCTCCGGAACGCCGTGACCCTTGGCTTCTTTCGGGAATATAGTAGAGATGGGCCCCAGCATGAGCCCGCCCAGCGCCGGCAGGAGGGGTATGAGAAGACTTGTGATATCCCCCGCGATGTATCCGGTGTAGTCGCCCCAGTTCCACCAGAAACCGCCCTTTAACAGGCGGATCAGCGAAATAAAGCCCACGGCGCCGAGTCCGCTGAGGAGACCTACAAATAAGGCCATGATCATTAGCATGGAACCTTCCGCGGTGAACGCGGTCTTGTAGCGCTCCTTTATGGTCTCCTTTATTTCGGGCTTTATGGCGGTCACGTTTATTCCACAGTTACGCTCTTCGCGAGATTTCTGGGCTGATCCACATCGGTGCCTTTTAACACAGCAACATGGTAGGCGAAAAGCTGCATTGGAAGCGTGGTCAGGATAGGTGAGAGATAGGAGTCGGTGTGGGGGATCTTTATAACAGCATCAGCCTGCTCGGCCAGAATCCGGTCCTCATGGTCCGAAACGGCTATGACTATGCCGCCTCGGGCCTTGACCTCCTCGATGTTGGCAAGCACCTTTTCATAAACGGAATTCCTGGGGGCCAGAAATACTACGGGCATATTCTCATCAATGAGAGCTATCGGTCCGTGCTTCATCTCACCGGCGGGGTAGCCTTCTGCGTGTATATAGCTTATCTCCTTCAGCTTCAGGGCACCTTCGAGGGCGATGGGATAGTGAACACCCCGCCCGAGATAGAGGAAGTTCGAATATCTGTAAAATCTCCCGGCCAGCTCCTCGATCTCTTTTTCTAACCCAAGTATCTCCTCCATCTGGTTTGGCAGGGCAAAGAGGTGGTCCAGAAGTTCCCTGGACCGGTCACTGGTGAGAAACCCCCGCTTCCTGCCTATGAAAATGGAGAGCAGCACGAGGCATGCCAACTGTGTCGTAAATGCCTTGGTGGATGCCACACCTATCTCCGGGCCTGCATGGGTATAGATAACCCCTGAGGACTCCCGCGTGATCATGCTGCCTACTACGTTACAGATGCAGACCACAGATGCGCCTTTTTCATTGCATTCCCGGACAGCGGCTAAAGTGTCGGCAGTCTCTCCGGACTGGGAGATCGCTATTGCCAGTGTCTGGTCGTTCAGAACAGGGTTTCTGTAACGGAACTCGGAACCGTAATCCACACTGGTTGGAATACCCGCCAGATTTTCCATAAGGAACTGGCCAACCAGGCCGGCGTGCCATGAAGTGCCGCAGGCGACGATAACGCACCTGTCCATATTCTGGATTAAGCTGTCGGGAAGCTCCAGGTCATCAAGCTGGACGTCTCCGTTATCCTCAAAAAACCTGCCCCGAATGGTATCGGCAAAGGCTTCGGGCTGCTCGTGTATCTCCTTGTGCATGAAGTGCTTGTATCCGCCCTTTTCCGCCATAACGGGATCCCAGGTGATATTCACCTCCTCGGCCTCCCGCGCTTCTCCATTAAGGTCCGTGAAGGTGGCGGTCTCGGAAGTTACGACTCCTATCTCATCCTCATTCAGGTATATGAAACGCCGCGTATGGTGAAGAACCGCGGGAATATCAGACGCGACGAACATCTCACCCGAACCGATGCCTACTACCAGGGGAGGACCGCTGCGCGCAATGATCAGCTTTCCGGGTTCATCACTATGAAGAACTACAAGGGCGTAAACGCCGCTTATCTTTTTCAGCGCCTCCCTTACAGCCTCAGCAAGGTCTTCGGCGTAGTTCTCTTCTACCAGGTGGGCGATAACCTCGGTGTCCGTTTCGGAAGCCATTTTATGGCCTTTGGCCAGGAGCTCGTCCCTCAGGTCACGGTAGTTTTCAATGATGCCGTTATGTACCAGGACAAGCTTTCCTGAGCAGTCCCTGTGGGGATGGGCATTTTCTTCGTTGGGCCTGCCATGGGTCGCCCATCGAGTGTGCCCGACCCCCATTGAGCCGTCGATGGGATCTTCAAGCAGTACCTTTTCCAGTGAGCTTATCTTTCCCACGCTCCTGCGCACCTGGAGGTCAGTTCCTTCAAGGACTGCCAGGCCTGCTGAATCATAACCCCGGTATTCCAGCCTCCTGAGACCCTCCATGAGGATCTTTGAAGCGCCACCGGAACCTACGTAGCCGACTATCCCGCACATCAGTTTTCTTCCTTGCCTTTGGCGGCTCTCTGTCTGAATTCGGGCGCCCAGTTTTCCTTCACCGTCTGCTTGCCCCTGGCTATCCCCAGGGCTTCGGGTGGTAAATCCCGGGTGATCGTCGATCCCGCTCCAACTATAGAGTTGCGCCCTATACGGACCGGGGCCACCAGCATGGTGCCGCTGCCAATAAAGACGCCATCCTCGATTACGGTGTTGTGTTTTGAAAAACCGTCGTAGTTACAGGTAACCGTACCGGCACCAATATTCACACCCTCCCCCAGGTCAGAATCACCGATATAAGTGAGGTGGGAAGCCTTGCTGCCTCTGCCAATGGTGGATTTCTTAACCTCCACGAAGTTGCCGATGCGGGAGTCCTCTTTCAGGTGGGTTCCCGGCCTGATGTGGGCAAAGGG
>JBGMRC010000090.1:0-5825 GCA_048061075.1 bacterium
GATATAATTACCGGATGAAAATGACACTTTTCACTTTCCGCGGAGTAAAAAGCCACGGATGGACTTTTTACAACCCTGTCAATATGGATCTTCGGCAAACTAGCTGTTGTGATTTAGGTTATATTCATAAGGCCGGGGTTTTGGGTGTAATCACTCGCCTTCGCAACCCCCTTTTAGCTTCGCTTCGTGATTCACCAAAACTCCGGCCTGAATATATTTTTTATTCCAGGTTGTGGCCAGGGTTCCGGCCGTGGTATCGGTATAAAACCCTGAAGTGAAAAGCCGCTCACGGACTTTTTGCGACTATAACAAAAAGGTGCTTATGGCTGAAATGTTACTGTGTATAGATGTGGGAAACACCCAGACCGTCCTCGGTGCCTTCTCAGGGGAGAAGCTTGTATCCAGGTGGCGGATCAGGTCGGATCGGAGCAGGACCGCTGATGAATACAGTCACCTGATCAAGGATCTGCTGCGGGGTGACAGGATCGATACCGGCTCCCTGAATGGCGTAGTCATATCCTGTGTAGTCCCTCCGGCAAGGCAGCCCCTGATAGATATGTCAAAGGCCAGCTTCGGTATGGATCCCCTGATGATCGGGCCCGGAATAAAAACCGGGATGTCCATACTTTATGATAATCCAAAGGAGGTTGGTGCTGACAGGATCGCCAATACTGTTGCAGCCTATGAAAGATACCGGAGGGCGCTGATAGTGATCGATTTCGGTACTGCCATCACCTTCGATGTTGTTTCGCCCTCTGGGGATTATATAGGCGGAGTCATATTCCCGGGGGTCCAGATATCTCTTGATGCCTTGTTTCTGAAGGCGTCAAAGCTCCCCCGGGTAGAGCTTGAGATGCCCCAGAGAGTAGTAGGGAGGGATACCATAAGCAGCATCCAGTCAGGAATCATTTATGGCTATTCAGGTCTGATAGACTCTCTTGTTGAGAGGATAAGTGACGAGATGGGGGATGACCCTTATGTTGTGGCAACAGGCGGTTCGGTCGGTCTCCTGGCCGGGCAGTCAGAGGCTATCTCCGAGGTGCTTCCCGACCTTACTCTTGAAGGGCTGTACATCCTGTATGGAAGAAATAAATGAAGTTCATATTATCTGGTGATTATCCAGCGTATCTCGATCATTACTATTATGCGGATCATCTCCAAATTAGTTGGTTGTCAACTATAATAGACGGATTCCGTCAAAAGCCCCTTCGCCTTCGCAACCCCCTTTTAGCTTCGCTTCAGGGCTTTTTACCGGAACATCGACCCTGTGAATACTTACTTCGAAAGCTAACCAACTATTTGGGAGATGAACCTATTTGTGTTAACTTTCAACTTTCAACTTTCAACTTTCAACTATTTCAAACACGATTGCCTTGACGCACTTTTTCACTAAATGATACGCTATTAGATTACCAATCGAAAATGGAGGATCTTGTGTATGAAAGGATATGAGGCTGAAAACATCCGGAACATCACCATAATAGGCCACGGCAGTGCAGGCAAGACATCCCTTGCGGAATCGATAATGTTTGATGCGGGAGTGACAAATCGCATGGGGACAATAGGTGACGGCAATACGGTCATGGACTTTCTTCCGGAGGAGGTCTCCAGACAGATAAGCACCAGTTCGGCGACTGCTTCCTTTGAGTGGATGGAAAACCAGATAAATATTGTCGACACCCCCGGGTACCAGGATTTTGTCGCTGATGCCCTCTATGCTCTCAGGGTCTGCGAGGGGGCTCTGCTGGTTGTAGGGGCAGTCTCGGGCGTGAGGGCGCAGACAGAACGTCTCTTCAAGTTCGCCAGGGAGAACAATGCCGGTATGATCGCCTTCGTCAACAAGATGGACCGCGAGAGGGCTGATTTTGACAAGGCTATCGGCGAAATGGGATCCGTACTGGGAGCAAATCCAATTCCCCTGCAGCTGCCCATCGGCAAGGAGGCATCCTTTGAAGGTGTTGTGGACCTTCTCACAATGAAAGCCTGTATCTACAGTAAGGACGGCAGCGGAAATTTTGAAGAAAAGGATATTCCTGACCAACTGCAGGGACAGGCTGATGAATACAGGGAAAAACTGGTCGAAGCAGCTGCCGAGAGTGAGGACGAGCTTGTTGAAAAATACCTGGAGGAGGGCGACTTAACGGATGATGAGATACTGAGAGGCCTGAGAACGGGCGTCATTGAGGGAGATATACTTCCCGTATTATGCGGGTCGGCAACACAGAATATCGGGGTTCGAAAATTACTGGATGGCATTCTGAACACGATGCCCTCACCCAGTGACAGGGGTCTGGTTACAGGTGTTGATGCAAAAGGCAATGAAACTGAGCGCAAGGTCTCCGCGGATGAACCATTTTCAGCGTTTGTCTACAAAACCCTGACGGATCCCTTTGCCGGGAAACTTACGCTATTCAAGATCATCTCGGGATCGCTCAAGGCCGACACGGGCTTTCTGAACTCCACAAGGGACAGCAAGGAACGTTTCGGAAATATTTTCACCCTCAATGGAAAGAAGCAGGAGTCAGTACCGGTTGTCTCGGCAGGTCAACTCGCGGCAGTGGCCAAACTGAAGGAGACAAAGACCGGCGATACCCTGTCCGTTGATTCCGCCCCCTTTGTTCTCCCGAATATTGAGCTTCCAGAACCCGCCCTCTCCTATGCGATCATACCAAAATCCAAGGGCGATGAGGAGAAGGTCAGTACGGCGCTCACAAGGTTAATGGAAGAAGATCCATCCATGAAGGCTTCGAGGGAAGAGGAAACCCGGGAGAGTATTATTTCAGGTATGGGGCAGCTTCACCTCGAGGTCACGGTCGAAAGACTAAAAGAGAAGTTCGGTGTTGAAGTTGATATGAAAGTTCCCAAGGTGCCCTACAAGGAGACTATAAAAGGCTCCACGAAACTGCAGAGCAGATACAAGAAGCAGTCTGGAGGCCGTGGACAATACGGTGATGTATGGCTTCAAATCGAGTCTCTCCCTCGTGGGTCGGATTTCGAATTCGTAAATAAGATCGTAGGAGGAGTTGTACCCAGGCAGTACATTCCTGCGGTTGAAAAGGGTGTAAGAGAAGCCATGGAGGAGGGAGTGTTGGCAGGCTATCCTGTGACCGATTTGCGGGTAACCCTGTACGATGGTTCCTACCATGCTGTTGATTCCTCGGAGATGGCTTTCAAAATTGCCGCTTCCATGGGATTCAAGAAAGGATTCATAGATGCCAGGCCGGTCCTTCTCGAGCCTATTGTAAATCTCGACGTTACGGTTCCTGACGATTTCATGGGGGCTGTTATCGGCGACCTTAACTCAAGAAGAGGAAAGGTAGTTGGAATGGATCCAGGATCGGGAGAGCAGGTTGTGCAAACTCAGGTACCCATGTCCGAGGTTCTCACGTACGCTCCTGACCTGAGATCGATGACTGAGGGCAGGGGTTCATTCAGCCTTGCATTTTCCCACTACGAAGAAGTTCCCGGGCACCTGGCTGAGAAAATTATTGAAGTAGCAAAGGGAGATAATTAATTCTTGGATATTGGAGAATGGATATTGGAAATTCGGTCATGATCAGGAAGGTAAATGTGTATCGGTTCTCAGTTATCCAGCAGTTAATTTCCAATTTCCATTTTCCATTTTCTAAATAAAGAGGATTTTCCAATGGCCGACGACGATTTCGATCTCTTTCCGAAAAGAGAGCATCTTGATCCCTTTTCCTTCGACAGCAAGGAAGAAGAAAAGGATGCTCAAAGCGCAGAGGAAGGGCAAGATGAGGATGTGATCTTTAACGATTCTCAACCGCTGCCGGATACTACTGACGCTCAGCCGCCCGGGGAAATACCCGCCCAGGAAGTACCAACGGAACCGCTAGAGGACATGCCCAAGCCCTCCATTGACGATTCAGAGTTTGATCTCCCCGCGGATTTTTTCGCCGAAGAGGAACAGTCGGTTCAGGAGCCTTTCGAAGAAATAAGTGAAAGCATGCCGGGTCCGATCCCGGACAAGGAACCGGAGCAGGTATTGTCAGAACCGGAGCTTGATCTGAGTACCAGATCTAAACCCATCCGGAGGGGGCCATCACCCTTTATTATGGTAGGCGGCGCTCTCCTCGTCATCCTGATTTTGCTGTGGGGAGCACTAACCTATCTTAAGAGAGAGAACAGGCCCGTTCAGACACAATTACCTGCCCAGGCTACCATCGAACTCAGGAGGCCGGCGGTAGAGCCTCCACCTGTCGAGCCGCCAGCTTCAGAACCATCAAAGGCTGAGCAGCCGGTACCTGAACAGCCCTCTGATGGTAGCGAGCCTGACTCACAGGTGATAACTACAGGCGGGATGCAGAGGGAGCCTGAAGCACCTTCCGGAAAGGGCACTGCCGGGCAGAAACCTGCTGGAAAGAAGGCTGATTTAGCCTCAGTACAGATACCGAAATCAGAACCGTCATTATCTCCATCCGTTAGGGCAGCGGGGTCCGGATACTCGGTGCAGGTAGGGGCTCTTATTCTGAAATCCAGTATCAAGGATCTGGAGAAAAAGCTTTCAGCTATTGGTTACAACCCCTTCTTCAAGGAAGGTACCACAAGGGCAACCATGAACTTCCTTACTGTTGGACCTCTGCGTAAGGGGGAAGAGCAAAGAGCACTAAAGCGGATACGCAACGCTGGTATCGAAGCCGATATGCAGCAGACAGCAAAGGGAATGATCATCAACGCCGGCGGTTTCCTGTTATCCGGAAACGCCACCCGCGTGAGTGAGAGGATACGTGCACTGGGCTTTCCTGTGAAGCTTGAGAGGAAGGAGACACAGCTTCCCATAACACTTGTCAGGGTGGGCAGGTATGGAACCAAACTGGAAGCGGCTCAGGCCAGGGATGACCTGAAGAAAAAAGGTTTGGATGCTATTGTAGTAAAGCTTCAGTGATAATGGTCTCGCAGGAAGACATAAACGCGCCCATTAGAGGGCGCCCGAATCAATGACTTGCGCGGCAAGGAATTGATTCGTGAGGAAAGCGGAAACGACGCTTTTCGCTTTCCGCGGAGTAAAAAGCCATGGATGGACTTTTTACGACCTTATCAACTAATAATCGTGGTTGATGGAACCAAAACTGTTGGTAAAGTAGACGCGGGCAAGCTTACCGTGCTCTTCAGGATGTTGATGTCGCAGGATCCTGATGAACAAAGGGTTGGGGTAAAGGCCATAAGAGAGATATCTCCCGATGATCTGCCTGAAGTACTCTCTGACCCGGAACTCTCTTCTGAAGTCCTGGATTATTTTGTCAGGCACGCCGGCAACCGCACTGACTGGATCGAAGCCCTCAAAAAAAATCCCTCCCTAACCGAAGAATTACGCGGAGTTCTGGAAACATCACTCCTGGATTCTAAAGCCGGTGAAGGAGTCGCGAAAGAAACCGCCGCGAAAGAGGAGCCTGGACTTGAGCACCTGTCGCTGGAACAGAGGATCCAGAGCCTGAGGGTGGGTGAGAAGATCAAAATGGCGCTCAAGGGCGACAAGGAGACCAGGACTATCCTCCTGAAGGATACCAACCGCGAAGTCTATATGTCCGTTCTGGAAAACCCCGGCATAAAAGATAGCGAACTTGAGTTGCTGGCAAAAAATACCGGGACCAACTCGGAGATCCTCAGGGTGGTGGGAAGGAACAGGGAGTGGACAAGCAACAGGAATATAGTCAGAAGCCTTATTTTCAATTCAAAAACTCCGGTGGATGTCAGCATCAGGTTCCTTCACAGGTTGTCTTTTAAAGACCTGGAACTGATCGACAAAGGCCGTTCTCTGCCATCGGCGCTGAGGGCAAATGCCAAGAGGCTTGTCAGCCAGAAGA
>JBGMRC010000091.1:0-5786 GCA_048061075.1 bacterium
GGTTCATTACATCTTTATAAGGCGGATTGTTAAAGATAGCTGATCCCGCCACAAGTATCTGGGCTCCGGCCGCCACAACCTCACCGGCGTTTTCCGGGCCAATGCCGCCATCGATCTGGACCATGACGTCGGACCTGGACCGAGACAGCATTTCACTCAGGTCCCTTAGCTTTTCCAGGGACGATGGAATGAACGCCTGGCCTCCGAATCCCGGGTTCACGCTCATGATCAAGACGAAATCGATATCATCCAGTATGTACCGGAGACCGTCCAGATCAGTAGCAGGATTTACGGCCACTCCGGATTTAGCGCCCCCTTCCCTTATCCTGCACAGCGACCTGTGAAGGTGGACAGCCGCTTCGATATGGAGACTTACCATATCAGCGCCTGCTTCGATGAAGGAGTCGATGTATCGGTCGGGGTCCTCTATCATCAAGTGCACATCCAGGGGAAGATCTGTGCACTGTCTGACTGAAGAGACCACTCCGGGGCCGATCGTTATATTGGGGACGAATTTCCCGTCCATCACGTCCAGGTGAATAATATCGGCTCCCGCCTTTTCAATGGTCTCGATCTCCTCACCGAGCCTGGAAAAGTCAGCCGACAGGATCGATGGGGCCAGAATTACTTTTTGGTCTCTCATAGTGTCTCCTGTTTATCAGGGAACTTCTCTTTCCTCAAAGAGTGATCCGTCTACCATTACTCTCAGTATTCCCTTTTTGGATAATGATACCGGGATCGACACTGAAGTGCCGGCTGGTACGGTGTCCTCGTAAACTGTATTTTCAAATTCATCTGTAATAAGAACCAAAGTAAGAACTCTGTCCAGCAGTCCGGGCGGCGCCTGGTAGCGATAGATGAAAATGGGAAGAGTGGTTTCCCTTTTTTTCGGCACGGCGATAGTGAGGTGCACAGTCTGCCCTTCGGTCACGGCACTGCCCTCAGGAGGTTCAAGCGCAATGACTGTTCCTGATGGAAGCTCTCTGGATTCAGACTCCCGAATACGACCTGGCTTCAGGCCCCAGGCCCTGAGTGTGGCGATAACATCCTCCATGGGAAAACCGGTGAGGTCCTCCATGTAGTAAATAAGGGGCCTTTTTCCTTCGCTGATCAATATATCCACTTCATCGCCGCGGGACGTGAAGCTATCAGGTAGCGGTGATTGGGCAACTACGGTCTCTGGCGCCTTGTCGAAGTTGTACGTCCGCGAAACCATGCCGATCTTCAGGCCCGCCTGGGACAGCAGAAGCTCTACCCTCCTTGGGTTAAGGCCGGTGAGGTTGGGCACGTAGACGGTTCGAGTGCCCTGGCTCACAACGACCCTGACGACACGGCTCTTCCTCGTTCTGGTTCCGGGACGGGGATCCTGGTTGATGATCTGTCCTGGCGGGATGGATTCATCGAAACCTGTCCTGGCAATACGCATACCCAGGTTTAGACGGCTTGTGCTCTCCAAAGCCGCTTCCAGATTCTTGCCCCTGAGGTCGGGGACTTCCACTTCTCCACCGCTCGTGAGAAAGGTAAATACGACCCACGTACTGAGTCCCGCTGCCAGTATCATGGCCCCGGCAAGAAGGATTATCTTGGCAAGTGTGCGAAATCTCATCATCTTTTCACCAGCAGCGCTGCGTAAAATCCGTCGCAGCCGTGAATGTGCGGCAAGACCTTCAGTTCACCTCGTTGCGTGAATATATCTGTGAGCAGGCTGCTGTCTCGATTCCTCATGTCTACAAGACCGAAACTGTTATCCTCAACGAAAGCATCAACTACGTCTTCGTTCTCCTCAACCAGCAGGGAGCAGGTAGTGTAGAGTAGTTCGCCGCCTTTTTGCAATATAGTTCCAAGGCTGTTGAGCATCTGCAGCTGAAGGGCCCTCAGGGTATCGATTCCGGCCCGGTTTTTTTTCCACTTGCCTTCGGGGTGACGGCCCAGGACGCCTGTTCCCGAGCATGGAGCATCCAGAAGGATCTTTTCAAATGGTGTCCTGAACAGTTTCGGGGCCGTCAGGACGTCACCCACCACAGATTTTACGGATCTCAAACCCAGGCGGTTCAAAGCCCTCTTCATCATCCTTACCCTGGGAGGGCTTTTGTCCATCGCGAAAACTGTTCCCTGGTCAGATATCTCCTGGGCGAGGTGACCGGCTTTTCCGCCGGGGGATGCGCAGGCATCGAGTACCATGTCACCCTGGCGAACCTTCAGGAGCGGAGCGACAAGCTGCGCTCCCTCGTCCTGCACAGTGCACCTGCCCTCCCTGAAAGGGGGCAGGGTTGACGGATCGCCTCCGGATTCCAGAATAATCGAGATTGGTGAGAATCTGCCCGGTCTCGCCTGGATTCCCAGTGAAGCTAATTCATTGAGGAGCTCATCACGGTTCACCTTTAGTGTGTTTACTCTGAAGGTCAGAGGCGGAGGACGGTTCATGACCTGTAGAAGGTGCCTGGTTTCATCCTGCCCCATCCGCGCTACAAGCATTTCCACCAGCCACCGGGGTGTGGAGGTGGCCAGTTCTATATGTCCTGCCGGGTCCTCTTCCTCGTCCGGCATGACCGGTGGGGGAGCCTTGGCGGCTTTTCTCATAACAGCGTTCACAAGGGGGGCAAGACCCCTGTAACGGCTGGATTTTACAAGCTCCACACTCTCATTTACGGCGGCCCTTGAGGGGATCTTCGTAAGGTGGAGTATCTGGTATATACCCAGCCTCAGCATGTTGTAAACGGGGACGGGCAGGGAGGAACCGGGCTTATCCAGGAGTGTATCGATCCTGTAGTCCAGCATGAGCCGGTATCTCATTACTCCCTGAATGAGTTCCGTAACAAGAGCGCGGTCTCTCCTGTCCAAAGAAGATCCGGACAGGTACTTCTCCCTCAGGGCTTCTAAAGCCCCCTTGCCGGCTTCCCAATCGTTGAGGATCCACCAGGCTGCCGCCCTGGCGGAATCAGGATACTGCCGCTTTCCGGGGCTGGATCTCACCGGTATATATCTCCTCGGGGAGGAATAGTTCCAGGGCCTCGCGAACCTTCTGAACACTGACCTTTGTGTTGAGGCAAGGTCCTTCGGGCCGGTCGATCAGAACACCGATGACAGGTATGGGGTAGGTGTCCGCGATACCGGAAGACAGGTCCCTTTCACATGCGACAGCTAATATGATCTCCGGCTCCACTTCGATGACGACGCGCCTTGCGAGGGTGCCTCCTGTAGCTACGGTCATCTCGATCCCGAGGTGTTCGGCTATATCGGTCAGCTCCATGAAGTCACACAGGCCGCACTGGCGGCAGTTCCTGACGTCCACCGTAATGCGGTATGGACAGGTATCCTTCTGGATACAATGGGGCATAAGGATCAGAAAGCGCCTGGGAGGCGCCTTGAAGACGGCTGAACGGACAAGCTCGTTGTTTATCTCAATAAAAGACCGCCTTACATCGTCCTTGGGGACACCGAATAGCCCGCCTATACCGGTAATGACCGGAAGCAGGTACCGGATGAGAAGCCCCCTTAGCCATTTGGAGCCCGGAAGCTCTCTGCCCTTGATAATAGTCATGACGAGTATGACCATCGCAAGGGTGAAAACGGCCAGAACTCCACCGAAGAACCAGCCCGTGGCCGTGGAAAGCCCACCGCCCAGGTTTTCGAACCCCCTGTAAGGAACGTACCAGAGGATGAAAAGCCCAGCAGCCATGAACAGCTCAAGGCCCAGCAGCAGGCCCAAAAAGAGCCGTTTTCGTGGTTTTGCGTTCATTGTCTCTTCTCTTCCCCCATGACGTCGCCAGCTGACACGGTATGTCCCGCGAGAAACTCCGCTGCGGACATCTCCCTTTTACCTTCCGGCCGGAGAGTGATGATGCGAAGAATACCGGAACCGGCTGCAACGTCAATCCCGTTCTTTCCGACGTTAATGACAGTTCCGGGTTTTCCTTTTCCAGAACCGTGCACGGGCTGTGCCCCTGTTATGAGCAGCCGTTTACCCTTAAAGAGGGTGTAAACGCCCGGCCAGGGAACAAAGGCCCTCACCCTGTTTGCGATCTGGGCGGAATCCATATGCCAGTCTGCCCTGCCATCCTCTTTGTTGAGTATTGGCGCGTATGTAGCCATTGAATCGTCCTGGGGGGTTGGGGTGAGCCTGCCTTCAGCCAGAGCGGGTAAGCCCTCTTTTACAATTTGGGCCGCCATTTCCGACAGCCTCCCGGCAAGGGAGGAAGCATCCTCGTCTTCTCCAATAACTGTCTCTTCCTGCGCCAGTATCGGGCCTGTGTCCATACCCTCATCCATCCGCATCAGTGTAACTCCCGTGGTCCTGTAGCCCCTGGCGATAGCCCACTGGATCGGCGCGGCCCCGCGAAGTTCGGGAAGTATTGATGCATGTACGTTCACACATCCCAGCCTCGGTACTGTAAGTACCTGCGGTGGAAGGATCTTTCCGTAGGCGACTACCAGCGCCAGATCAGGTTCCATGGCACTGAAAAGCTCCAGGAACCCATCGCTCTTTATCTCACCGGGAGTCATCGTCTCGATGCCCATTTCCGCGGCCCGTACAGCTACGGGGGACGGCACTTTCTTCTGTCCCCTTCCCTTTCTCCTGGGCGGCTGTGTGATGACCCCTACAAGGTCACTCACTTCACTCGCCGCTGTCAGGGAAGGTATCGCCATGTCAGGACTTCCCATGAAAACCAATCTCATGTTGTTCTTTCGGCAAGCAGTTTTTTGACCTTCCTGCGGTACTGATCCTTGCGAATGGGAGTAGCATAATCCAGGATCAGCCTTCCCTCCAGGTGATCCATCTCATGCTGTACGGCAACTGCCAGCAGGTCTTCTGCAACCATCTGGCGGTGTGCTCCGCCCAGGTCCTGAAAGCGGACCTTGACCATAACAGGCCGCTCGATAAGAACGTTCAGCTCAGGCAGGCTCAGACACCCCTCCTCGAAAGCGATCATTTCCTCATCCGCTTGAAGGATCTCGGGATTGAGCAGGATGTGGGGATCTGAATCGTTGGAGTTCCCCATGGTGTCAACGACGATCATTCGCACGCAGACGCCCACCTGGGGCGCGGCCAGACCTACTCCCGGAGCCGTATACATGGTTTCGAGCATGTCATCGGCCAACTTTATTATCTCGTCGGTACCCGGTACCGCCTCGGTACATGTCTCCCGCAGTACCGGATCCGGAAATGTATGGACGTGCAGTATGGCCATAGGATCTATGAAATCACCTGCTCTTCAATAAATTTACGCGTGAGGTGCGAAGTCCCCTCACGCATATAAATATCATAACCTGATTGTGTTGTGTGTCAATGTTGAAGAATGGGCATAAGCCCATTCTTCAGTTTCTAGTTTCTAATTTCTGGTTTCTAGTAAGGCGATATTATATCAATGATTACAGATTAGCAGAATCGTTTAAAAGGCCTTGGAGTCGGAGCTCAGATTCTCAGGTTTCCTCCAAACCCAGGAGCCACATCCACACAGGAAGAACCTTGACCTTCTTTCCGTTCACCTCGATCTCATCTTCACGGTCATAGGTAAGGATGAGGCCGTTTTCGAGATCCAGCCCGGACATGGCATCAGACAATCCCTTTATCTCCCTGTCTCGATTACCGGGATCAAGGTCCCATGTTACCTGGATCGCTTTGGCTGCTTTTCTGTCCCGCATGACGACAAAGTCACATTCTCTTTTGTCTTTATAGTAAAAGGTTTTTTCGCCGCGTCTGAATAATTCGCCGGCGACGATATTTTCCAGCTGCCTTCCCCTGTTTTCTGAAAAAGCTGTGGACAGCAGGCTGAAGCCAACATCAA
>JBGMRC010000092.1:0-5725 GCA_048061075.1 bacterium
TTAAAGTAGAAATTAATTCTTCGGCTCCCGCTAGCCACCACCTCCACCGCCGCCCTGTGAGTCCGGCCCTGTCCCGGGGGGCAGAACGCGTTTTTTGCCCTCACCCGATTGTCCCGGGTCCGGAAGCGTATCGATCAGATCGCCAGTTGTTTTAGGTTCACCGCCAAAAGGTGTGTCGATCCCCTGCTCGCCCTTACTGTCGTTAAGGATATAAGGACTTGTCTTAGTGTCCATAACGGTCTTGGAGTCTATCGCCTGCGGCCGGTTACCAGTGACCGAAGAGGTCCCGGAACCGTCCCTGCCGGTGTTGATCAGCGTGTCCCGGGGATTGAGGAGGGTCCGGTCCCGGACGAATCCCGATGCCTGAACCCAGTTGATGAACTCCGTGCACTGCTGGGAGACACAATCCGCCCCTTCGGGATCGGGATTGCACAGTGGCCCGGTGCAGGAGTACTCCCAGGTGGTTTTGCCGTCTTTGTCCGTTGACCAAACGAACTGCTCGTCTGTTACGCTCCCATCGCTGCTGCTGATCTGAGTCACGGTGTGGGTCGAACTGGAACCGTCTGAACCCTCTGTCGTCACTGTACTCGATGTTTCACTGTTGCCGTCCGAATCCTCTGTGTCCAGATCACTTGATGTCACCGTCACCGAGCCCCCGTCCGAGGATCCCGAAGTCCCTCCCGAAGTCCCTCCGGAAGTTCCTCCGGAGGAATCGCCGGCAGTCCCTCCAGAAGTGCCTCCAGAAGTCCCGGTACCTGATTCCCCGGCAGTTCCGCTCGATGAGGTCCCCTCATTGCCGCTTGGTGCCGGACTGCCCGCGTCCGGCTTGTCAGCCGTTCCCCCGGACCCTTTGACCTGTTGTGTCGGAGCCATGGCACGGGAGTCTCCGAGACCTGGCGAATCCGGAAGGCTGTCCTTGGCCGGATCACCTGGGGTCCCTCGGTCGAGGGAAAGGCCCCCTGAACGCTGCTTTAATTCTGATAACCTGGAAAAGGAGCCTGGGCCTGAGACACTGCCCTGGGTTCCCCCCCTGAGTTTGTCGAGTGTCTTCGTGGGATCCTGCAGTCCAGCTCCGGTGCCGGGTAGTTGCCCGAGTTTTCCCTGTTCTCCCTGGGCGCTTTCCAGCTGGGTTGATCTTTTCGGGACCTGTTTGATCTGGGCCGCCGGTGTTTTCGATACCTGCCTGATCTGTGAGGAGAGTGACCCGCTCTGCCTCAAGGGCGCAGCCGTCCCCGATGAAGCGGAAGAACTTCTCCTGATATTGTTTCCACCAGGCCGCTGTGCCTCCTGCCTCGTCTTCATGACATTTGATGTCATGACCGTATGTTGTGTTGATTTCTGGCGGGCGCTGACAGTAAAATTAAGGGTCTTTACCAGCCTCGTGCCGTTGGATTGATACAACATGAGCTTATAGCTGCCGCCCGATGCGTCAGCCTCAGGTGTAAGGGTTACAGATCGTTTTGACATGATCTGCCCCTGCATAACATTCTCAAGCGCTGCTAAAACGCCTGAACCGGGCAAGACACTCACTTTGTCAAGCAGCTGAAGATTGCTCCCCGAAAGGCTAATGTTGATCGGCGATCCACCTGTTATCAGAGAAGGGGATGCTGGTTTCACGGAACGGACGGAAGCTAGCTGGATCATAGCCGGCGCCGTTTTCCGGGGGGCTGCCTGGATAGACCTTTGGGTCGAGGCCGCGTTTGATGTACCCGGATTCCAGGCAAACGTAACGGAAAGTACGACCAGAGAAGTTACAATAAAATGTATCCTTTTCATTTGAGTTACCTCCGGAATTCAGAAAATAAATTTTCCCTTTGATTCTCTGTGCTGCATCTTTTAACTGTTTACCTGGCTGTGAACATGGACCTGTTACTTTCGCTGACCAGGATGCCTTTCTCGTCGTAACCCCTTACCTGCCAGATATACCTGGTACCCGGTACGAACCTGTCGGCATAGAGAGCCTCGGGGAAGCTGTAATCATTTTTTCTGACCATCGCCGACAAGATGATTTTTCCGTCAAACTGCCTCGTAAATGCAGCCACATAGGCCACAGCTCTCTTTGTCGTATCCCAGGCAAACTCCGTGTCTTTCGATACCTCCTCGCCATCGGGAGGTGAGTTCATGGCTATTTTTTCCACCTCCGCTTTCTCTGTGGCCGTTACAAAGTAGGCGATCCGTGGAAGTGTAAAGGCCGAGGAAGGGTTTTTGACCTTGAACTGGACGGAGTGAAAACCCGGCGTGAAGGTTGATATGCCGGGCACATCGGAGGTGGACAGAGTGACCTTCCTGCCGTAGGAGACATATTTTCTCACGTTCTCGATCACCCTGCCGTCAACTTCCCACGAACCCTCCAGATACCCCGAGCCGCTCAGTTCAACATCCGCATACGCCTTAAGTCCCCTTGTGTTCCTCCTGACGGTGACCTCGCTCTTTCTGCGTCCCTCTTCCTTGAAGAAAAGATCCACCCTTCTCAGAGCCAGAGGGCCGACGGTTTCTGATCCCGTACCGATCACTATCTGGACAGATGTCGTGAGGGGAAAGCCGGGCCCTGTCACAACGCTGGCATATTGTGTCCCTTCTGCGGGAAGGGCTGTGACTATGACACTCCCGTTGATAACACGCTGGTACTCGAAGGTCGTAACACCGTTCAGGATCGCCTGGTTTATGAGCGCGGGGGTAATGGTAATGGTCTCAGTAAAAGGTATGTCCACTCCAACCGGACCACCGCCAGAGAATGAAAAATTGTTGGTGCCAATGAATGTCGAACCACCGTCTGTGGTGAACTGGCCGAGGGTGGAATTGACCAGAATTATGGAACCGGCATTGCTGAAAACAGTATGGGTAACAGAGGCGGTGGTAGTTTTGCCCTCTACAACTAATACCTTAGTCGGGTTTGTCGTGATCGTGATCTGGGCTATGGAGACCGTTGGAGACAACCACTGAGCCAGTGTTGCTGTTGTGATCAGTGTGGCGATCTTAAAAGTCATTGATAATTTTTGTTTCCAGTTAAACATATTTTCGCTCCTCACAACCTTATATTGGAAAGCAGTTCCAGGTTAAGGAATATCTGGTATTCATCCGTATCCTGACTGGATACTTCATCCACCGTTTTTCTGTAGTTCCCGCTCAGGGAGATCTGAGGTTGAGCATAATCAGGGAAATACTTTTTGAGACTGTAGGCGAATCTGGCCGAGACATCCGTTACGCGGAGGTTGGCCGATCCGTCAGACACTTCCGACTTTGAATAGGTCCCTGAAAGGTCGAAAAAGAGTTTATCTTTTACGGGTATTATGTTCAGAAGTACGGAAGCCAGCAGGTTGTTCGTATCGGGTCCTCCTTTTTTCTCCTCGGTGATGATCTGCGGCAGGGTAAGGGTGGCACTGAACGTGTCCGAAGGATAAAGCGCCAGGTCCAGGCGGTACTCCCTCTGCTCGATATCCAGGTTGGATCCTGATTTATCATCAGTCTCGGTGAGGGAGGCAAAGGGGCTGATCGACAGGTTGGGACGGTTGTAGACAAGGCCTGCCGAGGCGAAGTCCGTGATCGAATCCTCCGGATTGAAACCTGTGGGTTCCTTGTCCGTCTCGAACATTTCCCTGTATCCCATGACTTTCAGAGAGAAGCTTTCGCTGAGAGTGACATCGTCTTTAGCTTCCAGTTTCCAGTACTGACTCTCCGGGATGAGGCTGTCACTATCAAGGTTGTCCTCAGCGTAGTAGAGAAGGACTCCGATGTCATGCTTCTCCAGGTGGATCCCGTTTCTGAGGCTCACATTTCTTACATCCTTGACAGCGCCAGCGTTTCCAATGCTCCTGAATTCCTTGCCGACCTGTTCGAGTCGCAGTTCATAATCCAGCTTGTCAGAGGTCCGCCACAGGACTCCGAGGTTGAAGGCGTTGTCTGTCTCTTTTCCGGAACCGTCCGAGATATCCCGGTCGAACCGGGACAGGGCGCCTTCCAGAGAACCGGAGAATCCGGTATCCCCGAAGATCCTGTTGACGGCAAGTCCGATCACGTCTCCCCTGCTGATCACCTGGGGTCCACTGGAGGAAAAAGATCCCGACAAGTTCTCGGTTCCGTTCAGATAGGTGAGGTTGAAAGAGGTCTGGCCATTTTTGGAGAAAAGCTTTACGGATCCGCCGATAATACTCTCGTCCGTGTCGATGGGGATCTCCAGGCCATCCCGCACCCCGAAAACTGGCGTCGCGTTCAGGGAGAAGACCGTCCATTTGGAGTACTCCATCTGCCGGGAAAGATGGAAACCTCTCCTGGCAAGGCCGGGGATCGTGTACGTCGTCTCAGCAACTGATATATCGCCAAGCTTGAACTCCGTAGTTGCTTTTTTACCCAGAAAGGTTCCGGTAAGTACAAAGTTCCTGAAGTCCAGACCTTCATCAGATATGGCCGACTGCAAAGACCCATTTTGTTCCAGGTAGTAGAGGTTGCCCTCAAGGCTCAGGCCCTTGTTGCCCTGAATGAGGGATAGGAGAACCGGACCTGTGACTTCGAATCTGTTGTCAGGCGTAGAAGCATCCTCGTCATTTGTATCCAGAGCTCTTGAGTAGATACCTGTCAGATCCGCGCCCAGACTGGCCTGATCAAACTTTTGTGTGTGCTTGACCCTGAATGACCAGATAAGGTTAATCTCCGCACCGTCCTCATAATACCCCTGAACGGTAACTGTGTGAGAGCCACCCTGAACGGGATATGGGGGAAGATACTTGATGGTCTCGGATGTGACTTCGGTAATAGAGGTGACGTCCATGTCGTCAAGGAGCATGTATAGGGAAGATGTGTCTACCGGGCGGTCGAACCGAACTTCAATGGCCGGTTTTTTTCCTATAAAGATCGACCCATCGGATGGTGTGAATTCCAGCCCACTCGTTGCGCTGTGTGAAATACCTGCCCAGAGGAAAAAAATGCAGGCAATGAAGATTATCGATCCCAGGTATTTCTGATTTCTACTCCCGTACAGCCTCATCCTGGCTCCCGACGTGAAAGTGAATTTGATCCAGATTGTTAAATTCCCAAATCTGTCTCGGGGAAAAGACTTCTCAAAACATGCAAAAGCTTTCCCATCCAGGGAAAAAGCAACCTGGATACCAAATGGCACCAGCAACCCTGAACAGTAAACCAGAGTCCAAGTTTGCTTCTTGGCTGATTGAATTGTAATCGCGCCCGGATTGTGGCGCTTGTAGCCCCCCCCGGTACCAGATCTATACGCCCAAATTTGAGACCGGTGAGGGGGACCAGCTGGAGAGCTTTTGGAGTTGGAAGTCAGGGTAGATAAGCGATTGGCCTCAAATACTGATTACAGATTAGCAGATTCAAAGGTGATTTTCAGCAAAAAAACAGATTGTGTGGGAAAGGGCTAAAATCCAGATAAATAAGGTAATTATGGGGTCAGAGTGGTGATGTGTTTTTTCAAGGATGGATCATAGCTGATCCGCTATTAGTTCGCTGATGTAGTCGATTGCCGCTATCTTGTATTCCTGTGTAAGCTCACGGGATTTCTCAAAATCAGGCAGGAATAGCCGCTCAAGAAGGTCGTCTACTGCCGGGGGATGGGATGTGGCGATATTTATCTCCTCATTCAGGTGCAGGCTGGCTTTGTCGAAGTTAGCCGATCCCAGACAGGCCCAACCGTCATATACAGCGGCCTTTATGTGGGACATGCCCGGGTAGAGGTAAACCTTTATTCCGTTGGCCAGCATGGCATTGGCTG
>JBGMRC010000093.1:0-5592 GCA_048061075.1 bacterium
GACCAGGTCTTTACACCGTGAAACCCTGTGGAGCAGCCTGCTAGTGGCGGCACTGCGGTCCAGGCTCTACCACAAGATTGCTTCGTCGCTCCGAAATATCGGTGCTCCTCGCAATGACTTTTATTGTGTACCGCACTTCGCCCTGCGCCCTTCGCACTGCTCTTAACCCCCCTTTGACATTTCATTTTTTTTAATCTATGCTTTTCACAACATAACCGTTAGGGGCGCTCGGGAGACCGGGCTGAGAATCGACCCTTAAAACCTGAACTGGATAATGCCAGCGTAGGGAAACGGTCAGGATGCAAAACAAAACATCCAGACACTTAAAGCCGTTTCCCGTTAAGGAAACGGCTTTTTTATTGGGAGACGGAAAATGCGAACTTTAAGTGAATACGAAAAGGATTATTACAGCCGAAATACACTGATTCCCGAGATCGGCGAGGCGGGGCAGGCGAAGCTCCTGGAGTCAAGCGTCCTGGTCATCGGCTCTGGGGGGCTGGGAAGCCCGGCCCTTTACTACCTTGCCGCAAGCGGCATAGGCGAGATCGGTGTCGCCGACAGCGACAATGTGGAGGTGTCCAACCTCCAGAGACAGATCCTGCACGGTGTGGATGACGTGGGCACTGAAAAGACCATCTCGGCGGCAGAGTCCATGAGGAGGCTCAGGCCCGATGTAGTGCTGAACCTCTACCAGGAGAGGATCAACGACGAAAGTGGTCCCGAAATAATCAGGCGGTACGACTTCGTGATCGAGGCGACAGATAATTTTGAGTCCAAGTTCCTGATAAACGACGTATGCGTCAGCGAAGGCAAGGCGTACACCCATGCGGGTATCCTGGGGATGTTCGGTCAGGTCATGACTATCGTTCCGGGCGAGAGCCCATGCTACCGGTGCGTTTTCCAGAAAATGCCGGCCCCTGGCAGGGTCAAAGGCACGGCACAGCTGGGCGTGCTGGGCACCGTCCCCGGGGTGCTGGGCACAGTTCAGGCGACCGAGGCCATAAAGTACCTCCTCGGCCTGGGAGGCCTCCTCACGGGCCGATTACTTACATATAACGCTGCACAAATGAAGTTTAGAGAGGTGGCCCTGCCTAAAGACAAGCACTGCCTGGCATGCTCTTCCGCTAGTGACGTAAAGGCAGCGGGATAAAGAGGGTGAGAAAGATGAACGACCAACTGGTAATTGGCGGACATAAGTTTTCCTCGAGGCTCATGCTGGGCACCGGAAAGTTCTCGTCATCAGAAGTGATGGCAGAGGCTCTGGCAGAATCCGGCGCGGAGATAGTGACTGTGGCCCTTCGGAGGGTGGAGATAAAGAACCCGAAAGACAACATCCTGTCCTTCATCGACCGGAAGCGCTACGTCCTTTTACCCAACACCTCCGGGGCGAGGGACGCAGGCGAAGCCGTGAGGCTCGCGCGCCTGGCAAGAGCTGCTGGCGGAGGCGACTTCGTTAAGCTCGAGGTCACGCCAGATCCGAATTATCTCCTCCCTGATCCTATCGAGACCCTGAAGGCGGCTGAGATCCTGGTAAAGGACGGCTTTTTAGTACTGCCATACATTAACGCGGATCCCATACTCGCCAAACGGCTGGAGGAGGCGGGATGCGCTACGGTAATGCCCCTGGGCTCGCCCATCGGCTCCAACAGGGGACTTAAGACCAGGGACTCGATCGAGATAATCATCGAGATGGCAGGTGTGCCTGTGGTAGTGGACGCTGGACTGGGAGCCCCTTCCCACGCTGCCGAGGCCATGGAGATGGGTGCTGATGCTGTCCTGGTAAACACCGCGGTAGCGGTAGCCGGAGACCCCTCCGCAATGGCCCGCGCCTTCCGCAAGGGAGTGGAGGCGGGAAGGGAAGCTTATCTTGCAGGTCTCGGACAGCCCCGAAAGAAGGCCGAGGCCTCAAGCCCCCTCACTGGATTTTTAAGGTAAAGATGTCCTTTTCAGAAGAGATAGGTAAATACGGCTGGGACGAACTGGCCGAAGAGATAAAAGGCAGGGAGCCGGCGGACGTTGAAAGGGCCCTTTCTGCCGGAGATCCTGGTATGGACGGGATCGCCAGCCTTCTGTCACCAGCGGCTGATCCATATCTGGAACAGATCGCAGGCCGGGCCCAGATTCTTACCGAGCAGCGCTTCGGCAGGGTGATCGGGCTTTACGCGCCCCTATACCTTTCAAACAGCTGTACAAATTCGTGTGTGTACTGCAGCTTTTCCGCGGACAATAAAATAGAGCGGATCACCCTGAGCCCTGAGCAGATGGCCGCTGAGGGCAGGTACCTTAACGAACAGGGCTTCAGGCATATCCTCCTGGTGTCCGGAGAGGATAAAAAAACCGTGAGCATGGAGTATCTCCGGGACGTTGTGGGGCGTTTAAGACCCCTTTTCGACTCCATCTCCGTCGAGATCTATCCCATGGAGACAGAGGAGTACAGCGACCTTGCCCGGTGCGGGGTGGACGGACTCATAATCTACCAGGAGACCTACAACCCCTCACGGTACGACGAGGTCCACGGCGGGGGGCAGAAGAGGGATTTCGGGTGGAGGCTCACGACGCCGGAAAGGGGAGGGGAGGCGGGCTTCAGGCGCCTGGGGATCGGCGCCCTGCTGGGGCTTGCCGACTGGAGGGTGGAGGCTCTTTATATTGCCATCCATGCCCGCTACCTCATGAAAAGATACTGGAGATCCCAGATAACGATCTCCTTTCCCAGGCTGAGGCCGGCCGTGGGTGGATATACACCGCCGTGTCCGGTTGCGGACCGCGACCTTGTGCACATGATGACCGTCCTGCGCCTGTTTCTCCCGGACGCGGGCCTGCTGCTTTCCACGCGGGAATCGCCCTACCTGAGGGATCACATGATACCCATGGGAGTAACGGCCATGAGCGCCGGCTCAAAGACCGAGCCGGGAGGCTATACGCAGGATCGAAATTCAGCCGGGCAGTTCGAGATATCGGACCACAGGAGCCCTGATCAGATAGCGGACATGATCCGTTCACAAGGCTATGAACCCGTCTGGAAGGATTGGGATTCTGCTTTTATCCCGGGAGCCCCTGCCCGGAAGACAGGCTGAAGCCCGAAGCAAGCTGGAGCCCCAAGAAGGCTAAAGCCAAAAAAACTGGAGGAGAAAAGAAATGGAAATAAAAGTAAACGGTGAAGAGAAGAAACTGGCAGGACCCATTACGATATCAGGCCTCTTAAAGGAGCTTGAGATCGACCCGGAAACTGTGGTTGTAGAGCGCAATCTGGAGATTCTCAACCGGGAGGACCACGAAGGGCAGACTTTGACTGCAGGTGACAATGTGGAGATCATCCAGTTAGTAGATGGTGGTTAACGAGGCGAGGAAAAACAGGCAGGAGTTTTTCAGGATAGTTGACCTCTATCCCGTAACCTGCGAGAGGCTCTCCGCGGGAAGGTCGAATATGGAGATCCTGGAGGCCGTTATTAAGGGCGGGGCGAGGGCGGTTCAGCTAAGAGAGCCCGCTCTTGCCGACGGGGCCCTTTACCGGATGGCTCTCAAGTTCAGGAGTGCTACGGAAAAAGCCGGAGTGCTCTTGATCATTAACGATCGCATTGACATTGCCCGGGCCGTGGGCGCCGACGGCGTCCACCTGGGGCAGGACGATCTGCCGGTGAGCGTGGCCCGCGGTCTTGTGCCGGAGCTTCTCATCGGAGTGTCCACCCACTCCGCGGAACAAGCCCTCAGAGCCCAGGAAGAGGGTGCGGATTACGTCAATATCGGCCCCATATTCCCCACGAAAACCAAGGAGGGCGTGGACTACTTCCTGGGGCCGGATGCGGTGGAACAGATCGGGAGTAAGGTGAACATACCCTTTACGGTGATGGGAGGGATAAATAGTTCAAACATCAGCCAGGTCATTTCGCGAGGTGCCAGAAAGGTGGCAATGGTGACTGCCATCACCCAGGCGGAAGACGTAACAGAGGCGGTAAAACAGTTCAGAAAGGTGATCGCGGACTCACTGTGAGGCAGTCTTTTAAATTGGCTGCTCTTGTGTTATTGTCCCCGACTTCGTGTAAAATTGTAATTGCAGCGGCGAACCATACTTAATATCAGCCCCGATTTCTTAACATGTAATTATGGAGCGTGATCAGTCATGAGTACACAGCGAATAGCGGCTTTAGAAGGCCGCATAACAAAAGAAATGAAATATGTTGCAGCTCAGGAGGACCTGGAAGCAGACGAGGTCCTTTCGGCCCTGAAAAGCGGCGTGGCCGCCATCCCGGCTAACCCCGCGCACAAATCCTTAAAGCCAAGGGGTGTGGGCGGGCCCTTCACGGTAAAGGTAAACGCCAACATCGGCACCAGCCTTGCCTGCAACGATCCGGAGCTGGAGCTTTTAAAGCTTGATGCCGCTATCGATGCCGGCGCGGATGCCATCATGGACCTTTCCACGGGCGGTGAGCTTGCTGAACTGCGAAGCGAGATTATCAAGCGTTCCACGGTGCCTGTGGGGACGGTGCCTATTTACGATGCGGCCGTAGAGGCGTACGTAAAAAGGGGCGATCCGTCCATGCTCGATCCGGATGAGCTTTTCAAGGCTATCATCCACCATGCCGAGAACGGCGTTGATTTTGTAACCCTGCACTGCGGCGTAACCAGGTCAGCGGTTAAAACCGTCAGGTCCTCTGGCCGGATCACTCGTATTGTCAGCAGGGGCGGCTCCCTTCTGGCAGCCTGGATGGAGAGGGAGAACAAGGAAAATCCCCTGTACACAAGGTACGATGAGATCCTCGAGATCCTCAGGAAGCACGATGTCACCATCAGCCTTGGGGACGGACTGCGGCCCGGAAGCGGTGCAGACGCCACGGACCCGGCCCAGATAGAGGAGCTCGTTACCCTGGGCGAACTGACCTTGAGAGCCTGGGACGCAGGAGTGCAGGTGATGGTCGAGGGGCCGGGACATATTCCTCTGCATCAGGTTCAGGCAAATGTGGTTTTGCAGAAGAGGCTATGCCACGGAGCGCCATTCTACGTGCTGGGCCCCCTGGTTACAGATATCGGCGCGGGTTACGATCACATCACCGGAGCAATCGGAGGCGCTCTTGCCGGGATGGCAGGGGCCGATTTCCTCTGCTATGTAACTCCCGCCGAGCACCTTGCCCTTCCGGATGTCGATGACGTACGAAGGGGAGTGGTTGCCACACGTATCGCCGCGCACGCCGTGGACATCGCGAGAGGAAAAGAATCAGCTATAAACAGGGATCTTAAGATGTCCAAGGCCCGGGCGTCCCTTGACTGGCCGGGTCAGATCGAGCAGGCACTGGATCCTGTTGAGGTCAAAAAGAGGCTGGCGGACAGGAAGGATCTGGATGACGACGATTGCTCCATGTGCGGCAAGCTATGCGCGATGAAGGTTTTCAGTTGAAATATCAGGCTGGCCCAGTATTATAGACGACCGACAATAACTCTTTTAAGGAGGCCATAAATGTTCACGAATATCCTGCTACCCACCGACGGATTGAAGATCTGTGACGATGCCATCACAAACGGCATTGAGCTTGCCAAAGCCCTGGACGCCAAGGTGACGGGCGTTCATGTCACCAGGAAGCTTACGCCCCAGCAGATCCT
>JBGMRC010000094.1:0-5585 GCA_048061075.1 bacterium
CCCAGCCAGAAAAAAGTCGTTGATTTCCTTTTAAAATCTCCAGAGGAAGCCGTTTTCCTAACTGCGTCAAGTCTCGCGGACCGTCTCAATACAAGCGATACCACTATTGTCCGGATGGCCCAGGCTTTGGGTTATAAGGGATTCCCGGGCCTGAAGAGACGGCTCAGGGAGCTTGTTCAGGGCAAGATCACAACTGTGGACCGAATTGGCAAGACGATCCGCCAGATAAAGAGTATTGAAGATATTTTCGTCAATGTGCTCCAGAACGATGCTAATAATCTCAGGATAACGTTGGAATACACTGATATGGATGCATTCAAGGGAGCTGTCGCGGGTCTCGACGGGGCCAGACGCGTTTTCATCATAGGTCTTCGTTCTACCCACGGCCTCGCTTCCTTTTTCACCAGCGCTCTGAGGTTCCTTAAAAGAGATGTGCACCTCCTGACCCCCGGGACCGGAGAGATGTGGGAGATAGTAAAGGATATAGGCACGAACGACCTGGTGGCAGGTTTTTCCTTCCCGCGATATACGAAAACCACTGTACAGGTTCTTAACTACGCCTGGGAGAACGGCGCCAAGATCCTCGCTATTACAGACAGCGAATTATCTCCCCTCGCTTCCAAAGCGCAGTGGACCTTAACTGTTCCATACGAAATTGATTCCTATATGGAGTCTTTTACAGCGGCACTCAGTCTCGTTAATGCCATCGTTACGGCCCTGGCATTCCAGAAGGATGAGGAGACAATTGAAGCTTTAAGAGACATGGAGGAAGAGTGGGCTGAAAGGGGTATTTACTGGGAGGATTAAGGTTGTGTAAAAAGCCATGGATGGACTTTTTACGACCCTGTAACATAATCAAAACAATTATTCTCAGCTGATACTGAAAGGGGGTGTGGTTAGAGCCATCGTAAAACAGGCTTTCTGATCTGATCTGAAAGCCCGATAACCTGATGTGAAGGAGGATATGATGAGAAAGAGTATTTATGTACTGGTAGCAGTCTTGGCACTGTCCCTCGTCGTTGTCGGTATCGGACCGACCCCGGCTATCGCCGCCAAGACTAAATTCTACACGATCGGAACCGGAGGCGTTACAGGTGTTTACTATCCCACTGGCGGCGCCATCGCAAGGATCGTTAACGCCAAGAAAAAGGAGTATGGTATCAGGTTGACTGTTGAATCCACCGGTGGATCGGTGTTCAACATCAATGCCATTATGGCAGGCGATCTGGAGTTCGGAGTTGTCCAGTCTGACCGCCAGTATCAGGCCATTAAGGGCCTGGCGGAGTGGAAGGACAAAGGTCCCCAGAAGAACCTCAGGGCGATCTTCTCCGTCCATCCGGAGAGCATTACTCTCGTAGCCGCTAAAGACGCCGGGATCAATTCGATCAGGGATCTGCGGGGTAAGCACGTTAATATAGGCAATCCCGGCTCCGGACAGCGCCAGAATTCCATCGATGCGCTCGCGGCTGTAGGTATCGATTATAAAAAAGACCTCAAGGCAGAAGGTCTCAAGGCCGCTGAGGCGCCCGGTATGCTCCAGGACGGCCGCATAGACGCTTTTTTCTACACAGTGGGTCACCCGTCAGGAGCGATCAAGGAAGCCACAAGCGGTGCGACGGAAGTCAAGATCGTTCCTATCAAACTGCCCGCTTCCTTCTACAAGAAGTTCTCATACTATGCACCCAGTGTAGTTCCGATCAAGTTCTACCCTGGGGCGGTGAACAAGACGGATGTACCTACCTTTGGGGTCAAGGCCACTTTCGTCACGTCCTCCAAAGTGGATGAGAAAGCGGTTTACGCTGTAACGAAGGAGGTCTTCGAAAACTTTGATTCCTTCAAGAAGCTGCACCCGGCCTACTCCGTTCTCACCAAGAAAAACATGCTTGAGGGCATGTCCGCGCCAATTCATAAAGGCGCAATGAAGTACTACAAAGAGGCAGGAATGAAATAACACAGAGGATCGGAGCTGCGGGTATTTATACCCGCAGCTCCGTATGAACCTGATGTCTTTGTAGATCCTGGTTGTTTTTTTTGTCTGAAGCCTGCCTGGAGCCGAAGCGGGGAGATGATGCATGTCAAGGGACGATCGAGATGACCCACGGGAGATGATGACGGAAGAAACCTCCCGGACAGTTGAAGAAGGTCATGAATCCGGGATCGAGGATGCCAAGCGGATCGCCGAGGAGGAAGAGGCCGGTTTCAGGCATTTGACGGGTTATAGTCGCTTCATTGTGCCGATCATATCCATCTCCTGGAGTATCTTCCAGCTTTCCATAGCCAGTTGGTGGATCCTCGACACAGTGTATATCCGGAGCATCCACCTCGGATTCGCCATGATCATCGCTTATTTAAGCTACCCGACATTTAGAAGGCCATTAAAGGGATTTTTCTCTTTCCTGTCGGCCAGGACGCGGATACCCATCTTCGATTACATAATGGCTATTCTCGCGTGTGGCTCGGCTCTCTACATCTTCCTGGACTACAAGGGGTTGGCCGGCAGGATGGGAGCGCCTATGACGCGCGACCTGATTATCGGGTCCATAGTGGTCATTATGCTGTTAGAGGCCTCCCGCAGGGTTGTTGGGCCCGCCCTCTCGGTCATTGCAGGTGCGTTTACAGTGTATGCTTTTTTCGGTCCCTACATGCCCGATCTGATCCGCTTTAAGGGTGTTTCCGTGGGCAGGTATGTGGGCCAGATCTCCCTGAGCACTGAAGGTATATACGGCATCCCCCTGGATGTCTCCGCTACTATCGTATTCCTGTTTGTCCTCTTCGGGACCATGCTTGACCGGGCAGGGGGGGGGCGATTCTTTATTAATCTTGCGCTCAGCCTCCTTGGCCGGTTCAAAGGCGGTCCGGCAAAGGCGGCTATCGTGGGATCCGGCCTGACGGGGCTCGTTTCCGGTTCGTCCATAGCCAATATCGTTACAACGGGAACATTCACGATCCCTCTCATGAAGAAGGTCGGATATACTCCCGTAAAAGCGGCTGCCATCGAGGTGGCTGCCAGTACGGATGGACAGTTGGCCCCTCCCATCATGGGAGCGGCGGCATTCATTATCGCCGAGTACGTCAACGTTCCATACATGGCTGTCGTAAAGGCCGCGGCGATACCTGCCTTTGTTTCATACGCCTCGCTGTTCTATATCAGTCATATCGAGGCTTCCAAGCTGGGCCTGAAAGGGCTTCCCAAGGAGGATATCCCGCGGTTTTTCGAAACGCTTTTTTCCGGTCTGCACTACCTCTTCCCGCTCGGTGTGCTGATTTACGAGCTTATGGTATTCCGGCACTCGCCTGAACTGGCGGCTTTCAGGGCTATTATCGCCATGACAATAGTCATGATCATCCAGGAGCCTGTAAAACGCTATTTGAAAAAGGAGCCTGTCACCGCCGGTATCAAAGACAGCTTTATACTCATATTGGATGCCATGGTGGCAGGGGGGCGCAACATGGTCACTGTCGCTATCGCCACCGCTTCGGCCGGTATCATTGTTGGAGTCGTAACAATGGGGCTGGGGGGAATCATAACCGAGGTTATCGCGACAATTTCCAGGGGGAATATCTTTGCCCTGGTCGTGATCTCGGCAATTGCCAGCCTGATCCTGGGAATGGGGCTTCCCACCACCGCCACCTATATCGTCATTGCCGCGCTGACCGCGCCGGCCATCGTCAGCATAGGAGCTGCCAACGGGTACGTCATCCCCCTGATGGCGGCGCACCTCTTTGCCTTCTACTTCGGGATCCTGGCGGACGATACACCGCCGGTGGGACTGGCCGCGTACGCCGCGGCCGCCATAGCAAAATCGCCGCCCATACCCACGGGCATACAGGGGTTTATGTACGATATTCGTACAGCTTTGATAGCTTTCATGTTTATCTTCAATTACGACCTGATCCTCTACAATATCAACAGCTGGGGACTGGGGATAATGATCTTTCTCGCGGCATGCATCGGTAATTTTGCTTTTGCTTCCGCTACCCAGGGATGGGTCACATGGAAGAACAAGTGGTACGAGATCCTGCTTCTTCTTACGGTGCCATTTATAATGATGCAGCCTGCGGTCGTTGCCCGCTGGGTCGGTGTTTCAAACAAACACCTCATGTACATTCCAGGTATTGCTATTTACCTGGCTGTCTTCCTGCTCCAACGCCGCAGGCGTCTTGCGGCGGGTACGCTCCTGCCGGCCTAGGAGCCTGTCGGAGAACATCATGAGAATCATCAACGCGCCCATACACTAGCGAGGGAAAGAATATGTCCTTCAAGATCAAAACCATACTATGTGCCGTAGATCTTTCAGAAAACTCAGAACTGGTTCTATCGGCAGCAATTACGGAGGCCCGGGTGCATGATGCCCGGATCCAGCTGCTGCATATCATCCCCAGTTTTGACGCGGCCATGGCTGTTCCTATAGTCTCCTTTATGGGAGAAGACCGGTTTTTGGAGCTGATTAAAGAGAAAAAAGGGGAAGCGGTGGCGGCTATCAGGAAAAGGATCGACAAGCTGAATAAGGAGATGCATGAAAATGACTCCAGGAGTGGAACAGAGAAGATCAAGGATGTTCACGTTTACGAGGGAGACGCCGTGATCGAGATCCTCAATATGATCGGCAAGCTTGAAGCGGACATGCTTGTCATGGGCAGCCACGGCAAGGGAATCACGGAGCACACCTTTGTCGGGAGTGTTGCCCGCAAGGTTCTGAAGAGAGTTAATATTCCTGTTCTTCTGGTACCGGGTTCAGCCCGATGAAAATCTCGTGTGCCAGACCCGGGGGGGGAATTATGCGTTTGAAGAGGAACAGAATTTCCAATTTCTCGGTCCTGATAGTCATTTTATACCTGATAATCTTTACAGCAGGTATTGCCCGGGCGGATGATCGATTTATCGATAACGGCGACGGAACCGTGACCGACAGTAAAACCGGCCTCATGTGGGCGCAGACTGACAGCATGGGAGACATAACCTGGCTCGATGCGAAGCTTTACAGTGAGAATATCATCCTCAGTGACCATGACGACTGGCGTATGCCCACCGTAAAAGAGCTTGAAACGCTTTTCGATGAAACCCTTGAAAAGTACGAAACGATATGCGGCCATCGGGTAAAAACGCCCCCGTTGATCGAGCTCAGTTGTGGATTTATCTGGTCTTCCGAGGAGCGTTCCATCTCCGCCTTTGCGTACAACTTTTCCCGTGGATACGTGTACAAGGACAGGAAGACCCGTTATCGCGGCTTTAGAGCCCTGCCCATGAGGGATGTAACAAAATAATGAGAACACAGATACTGACAGATGAAGCTCGGGAAACATCCGAGATTATCTACACCAACGTTACCCTTGATCCGGACAAGGCATACTTCCTTTACGTTGGCGAGATAAAGGCCTATTGGCTAAACAGCCTGATGAAGAGGCCCCTCGAGAAGCTGTACGGCAGGGAAGTGGATTTCATAGCTGTAGTTCCCGATGTTCTCACTCGGCCAAGTAAAAAAAATCTGGTGGTGATCAACTCCAGCGCCATGGACCTGTATGAGAAGACGGGGATACACCACAACGTAAGGATCCCAGGTTCCGTATTCGCCGCCGAGGTCAGC
>JBGMRC010000095.1:0-5562 GCA_048061075.1 bacterium
CGAATCCAGATTTTCCGGATAGAGCGTTATCTGCGCCTGATCCTTCATCTGGTTGAGCCACTCGTTGAAGAACGATTCCTGGCGGCCCTGGAAGATCTTCTGCCTTATCTGATCGCTTACCTCTTTGAGGGTCTGGGTGCGGGGCCTTATCCGATCCTCCACCTTGAATATGTGAAAACCATATGGTGATTTCACGACACGGCTGACTGAGCCGACCCGGTACCGGAATACCACCTTGTCGAACTCCTCGGGCATCTGGCCCTTGGCGAATTTTCCCAGATCACCGCCCTGCTCAGCATCCGGGCTGAGTGAAAAGCGCTTCGCCATTTCAGCGAAATCCTCACCCCTCAGTATTCGTAAACGGATGGATTTGGCTTCGTCCTCCGTAGCGACCACTATCTGTCTTGCGCGTACCATGAGGGGCTGCTGGAACTCCTTGGTGTTCGCCTTGTAATACTCCTCCACATCCTGGTCGCTAACGTGTATGACGCTGTCTATTTCCTGCTCGATGAGTTTGTCAATAAGTAGCTTCTCCGTTCGATCCTTTTTCCACTCCTCCAATTGCACCCCGATCCTCTCTAACGCCTCGTTCAACGTGTCCTTGGGATAGTCTTGCTTAAGGAGGTTTATCTCGCGGTCCAGTTCCTCCTCCGAAACGGTCAGAGACCTGAGCTCAGCCTCCTGCTTGAGCAGTTCGGTCTCGATGAGCTTGTTCAAGAAACTCACCTTAAGCTCCATAAGGGCCTCCGGGCTGCTCGTATCAGGAATGTGGATACGCTCCATGAAGCGATCGTACTGTGTCTGGAACATCTCAAGTGTGATCAACCGGCCGTTTACCTCAGCGACTATCCGCTCCGAGGGAGGAACCTCAGCTGTCCTGGAAGTCTGGTTTTCGCCCCTCATGAACAGGAAGATGGCCAGGGCTGTGACGAGCGCGGCTGTGACAATTATGGCTGGTCTCTTCATGGCAGGGTTCTTTAGTAGCAGATCAACACAGTGACCGCAAGATTTCCTTTAAATATATTATACGGTCATCCACCGTGTTCATTTCAGAAATATCGAGCCGGATCATTGTGGGCGGGATGAACTGGACCCTTCGGTCTTCGGTGAGCATATTCACCAGCGCGTCGGGAGACACCCTGGCCTGGGGATGAAGGACCATTATGAAATACGGATATACAAGGTCGATCCTCTCCACACTGAGATTTCTTGCCAGTATAGTGACCTCCACCTGTGTAAACAGGGCCATGATCTCGGGTGTAAACCTTCCGAAGCGGTCCAGGGTCTCCTCCCGCAGAGATTCAAGTTCCTGATCCGAGGCGGATCGAGCCATGCGCTTGTAAAGTGTGAGGCGTTCTCCGACATCAGGCAGGTAATCTTCCGGGAGAATGGCGGGGATCCCCAGGTTGAGAACGGGCTCAACGTCGAGAAGGTGACTTTTTCCTGAAGCGGACTTTACTGCTTGCTCCAGGAGTTGGGAAAAGAGGTCCAGGCCAACGGCGGCGATGTGACCGGACTGTTCCTCCCCCAGAAGGTTGCCCGCACCCCTGATCTCCATATCGTAGGATGCAAGTTTGAAACCGGATCCCAGTTCGGTCAGGTCTCTCAGCGCGTTGAGTCGTTTCTTTGCCCTGCGTGTGAGGGCGCCTGTCGGAGGCACAAGAAGATAGGAGTAGGCAAGTACGCTTGAGCGGCCCACCCTGCCCCTGAGTTGATAGAGTTGGGCAAGGCCGAAACGATCTGCCCGGTTAATGACTAGTGTATTCGCATTGGGGATATCCAGACCGGACTCTATGATCGCCGTGGTGACAAGCACATCGTAATCCCCTTTCAGGAACATCACCATTATCCTTTCAAGCTCCCTCTCTGCCATCTGCCCGTGGGCGACTCCAACACGGGCCTGTGGCACAAGCTTTTTCACCATTTCCGCAAAAGCATGTATGCTCATGATCCTGTTGTGGACTATATAGATCTGCCCTCCCCTGTCCATCTCACGCTCCACGGCGTCCCTTATCAGATGTTCGTCGAAATGCCTGATCTCCGTGTGAACCGCCTTCCTGTCGGCCGGGGGTGTGTGCATAAGGGAAAGATCCCTCAGCCCGGAAAAAGACTGGTAGAGAGTGCGGGGGATAGGAGTGGCGGACAGGGTCAGTATATCCACCGTTTCCTTTATTTTTTTCAGCTTCTCCTTATGGCGCACTCCGAACCGGTGCTCTTCGTCGATCACCAGAAGCCCGAGATCGGCAAACTTCACATCCCCGGATAACAGCCGGTGAGTTCCAATAATGATGTCTACTTTCCCCGCTGCCAGCTCTTTTAGTATTACTTTCACCTCTGCGGGCGATACGAACCGGCTGAGCATGGCGATCCTGACGGGGAAACTTTCCATCCTCTCGGTAAAATTATGATAGTGCTGCTGGGCGAGGACCGTAGTGGGCACCAGGAGCGCTGTCTGCTTCCCATGCAGCGCAGCCAGAAAGGAAGCACGCAGAGCAACCTCAGTCTTCCCGTATCCCACGTCACCGCAAACCAGTCTGTCCATAGGATTGGGAGACATCATGTCGTCCAGAATCTCTTTAATGGTCTTTTCCTGATCGGGAGTTTCCGTCCATGGAAAGGATGCCTCAAATTCCCTGAAGATAAAATCAGGTTCGCCGAAGGAGTGACCCGTTTTGCTCTTGCGGACGGCGGACAGGCGAATGAGCTCATCGGCCATATTCCTCAAAGACCGGCGGACGCGCTCTTTGGTCCGCCCCCAGGCGGCAGTACCAAGTTTGCTAAGGTGTGGCGAAGGCTCAGATGAGCTCCGGTATCGCTGGACCCTGTTCATGTCCTGCACCGGGACGTAGAGGGTGTCGCCTCCAAAGAAGGCAAGATGAAGGAACTCACCAAAGTGATCGGCTACCTCCAGCTGTTTCAATCCGTCGTAGCGTGCAATGCCGTGTTCGATGTGCACTACAATATCACCGGCAGCCAGAGATCCGATGGGCAGGTCCCATTCAGGGGATGTCTTCCGGCTGACCCTCATCTCCCTGGTAGGACCGAAAATGTCCGATTCGCTGACGAAGGCCAACCCTTCATCCTGGAGGTAAAAACCTGTGGATAGATGTCCTATGGTGATACCTGCACATAGGTCTGAAGAGATCATATTGTCCGGGCTGATGTGGGGCACTTCGTGTCCGAGTCCGGAAAGGAGACCGGAGATCCGCTCAGCGGCAGTTCCATTTTTCGCTGCAATTCGGAGCCTCAACCACTTTTTTGTCTCTATCAGGCGGCCCAGCTCAGCCATCCTGTCCGTGCGGGATGAAAGCTCTGGAAAAGTCAGGGTGCGGCCGGAAACGACCTCCCGTGCGTCGGGACCGCCGAAATCGCCGATTTTTATGAAACGCCTGCCGGCAAGATCCTTAAGAGCCACCTCCGGGTCAATGTAGATCTCCCCTGGTGGAGGAAGATCCTCAGCGGCCCGGGCCTGGGCCAGCCTGAAGAAATCCCGCATGGAGTCGGCGATCTGTTCGGGCTCGAAGAGAATTAAAAGAGAGCTTTCTGTAAGATAGTCCAACGGAGTTGCAAGACACTCATATATTGCGGGCATGAAAAGTGATATTCCAGGAAAGCCTTTGCCCTCTTCCCAGAGTGACAGGATGTTTTCCCGTTCTCTGAAGCCGATTTTAAGTGAAGACAGATATTTTCTCAGGCGTGCTATTCCCCCGGCAAGGGCCACTGTGTCAAGGATGGTTTCCGTTACGGGAAGGATATGTATTTCCACTTTCGTGTCCACGCTCCTCTGGAGGTCGGGATCGAAGATCCTTATGGATTTTATTTCGTCACCCCAGAGCTCCAGGCGGTACGGCAAGTCTGCCGTAGAAGAGAAAATATCGATGATGCCCCCGCGCACTGCGAACTCTCCTACATGGGATACTACAGCTACCCTCCGATAACCCCATGACATCAGTTTTGTCAGGAACGGTTCCCTGTCGAGGTTCATTTCTACCCGGAGGATGAGATCAGATCTCCCGAGGAGTGAAGGAGGAGGGGCAGGCTGCAGCAGGGCCGGCGCCGGTATTACCACCGGTGCCCTGGATGTCGAGATGGTGCTCAGTGCCCGGATCCTCGCCGATACAGTATCCATATCAGGAAGCATTCTCTCCAGAGGAATGGACTCGGCCTCAGGGAGGACCAGAGCTCCCGCTTTGGCGAGAAAGAAATTAAGATCCCGGGCAAGGGCTTGTGCTGTGGTTCTGTCCGGGGTTACTATTACCAGACTTTCCGGGTGGGGTAGAGTGGAGGCAATGTATGCAGAAGCAGAAAGACTCAGGCCGGAGAGCCTTGCCGAGCCGTACTCTTCAAGGTCTCCTGTGACATCATTTGCAAGGGTCATCCTGGCAGCCTAATGAGGTTCTCCAAAAGGCTCCTAGGAACCAGTGCCTGAGATCCTCTGGATGATCCCGGATGTAGAAACGCCAGGGACAAAGGGCAGGGAAAGGACCCTGCCGCCGTTTGCCTCTACAAACTCGCCCCCCACGATTTCCTCAACAGGCCAGTCCCCGCCCTTTACCAGGACATGGGGGTTCACGGCCTTAATAAGGCCAATGGGAGTCGGTTCGTAAAAGGGTACGACAGCGTCTACCCATCGAAGAGAGAGGAGGAGTTCTATCCTTTCGGCCAGTTTGAAGATCGGTCTGCCGGGTCCCTTGAGGCTGGTCACCGATTCATCTGTATTAATACCAACTACAAGGAGATCTCCCAGCTCTCTGGCCTGCCGGAGATAGCTCGTGTGGCCCGGGTGAATGAGGTCGAAACAACCGTTGGTGAAGACGATGATCAGGCCCTCATCTCTCCATCCGACAGCCGCTGTCTCTATTGTGCGAGCTGTATATTCGGAAGGTTCCAGGTTCATTATAGAAGTTCCTTTACCGCCGAAAGGAGCAGTGGAAGGAGTATCTCGTGGTTGCCGGTCAGCGCGTAGCCCCTTCCGCCCCCAGCGGTGGGACGCTGCAGCACGTTGATAGTGGGCCGGTAGTGCTGGATAAAATCCATATTGATCGTAGTCAGGTTCTTAACCCGGAGTCCCAGATTTCTCGCCAGGGAAAAAGCTTTCAGGAACACCTCGGGCATGATCACCGCTGATCCAAGATTGATGTAGACCCCCTCGTCCAGGGCAGCTACCTGTCGGGCCAGCAGGAGAAAATCGGTAAGGGTTGCGGCTCCGGTGGCGGCACCGTCGCAGCTGGGGTGCATATGGATAATATCCGTTCCTATTGCTACATGCACAGTTGCTGGAATCTTTGCCCTGATGGCCGCCGCGAAAATGCTCAGGTTGGCATGCTTGAAGTTCCCCCCTTCTATCAGCGTACCCACAGAACTTCCGATCCCGCTGCCCTCGGCTGCGCCGTCGGCAATGGCTTCATTAAGAGAAACTGCTGTTTCCTCGGCCATCCCGAACTCGCCGGAGCCCAGTGTGGCGCCGACATCTTCTGATGTCATTCCAGACACTGCCAGCTCGAAGTCGTGTATGATGGCTGCTCCGTTGGTGGCGATGCCTGTGAGGAGCCCCTTTTCAAT
>JBGMRC010000096.1:0-1759 GCA_048061075.1 bacterium
TGACCCAGCTCATCCCCCATGTTCAGGATATCTGGAAGAACAGGAAGAGAAAGGCTCTCACGGCCGCCGACCAGGTCATGTCCGCCCTTGCCGAATCCATCCCGAAACCGGGCAGCACCCCGGGCCAGAGAATAATAAACGATACATATGAGACCCTTGCTTCTCAGTACGACGGAAGATCCGGCGGTTTTGGCAGCGCACCGAAATTTCCCAGCCCCACCAATCTCCTCTTTCTCCTGAGATACTGGAAATACACCGGAAAGGGATTAGCCCTGGAGATGGTTGAAAAGACCCTTCAAGCCATGAGGAACGGTGGCATATATGATCAGATAGGATCAGGTTTTCACAGATACTCCACCGACGATCGATGGCTGGTCCCCCATTTCGAAAAGATGCTCTACGACCAGGCTATGATGGCAATCGTCTTTATTGAAGCCTACCAGGCTACCGGGAAGGAAGAGTATGAGGCAACCACCAGGGAGATATTCACTTACACCCTCAGGGATATGCAGGATGAGGGTGGAGCATTCTACTCCGCGGAAGATGCCGAAAGCGATGGGGTCGAGGGAAAGTTCTATACCTGGACCACTTCCGAGATCGATTCCATCCTGTCAGAATCAGAAGCGGAGGTTTTTAAAAAGGTATACGGCATAAAGGAAAAGGGAAATTACGTATCTGAAGTGGGCGAGGAAACCGGCGGTAATATCCCACACAGGACCAGTAGACCGCGGGACCATGCGTCCGCGCTGGGAATATCAGCAGATGAGCTTACAGCCATCCTTGATGGAGCCAGCGAAAAACTCTTTACGGCAAGGGAAGAGAGGTCACGCCCCCACAGGGATGACAAGATCCTCACCGACTGGAACGGGTTGATGGTAGCCGCTCTGGCAAAGGCCGCTGCCGCCTTCGACGATGTCCATCTTGTGAAGGCCGCCGAGAAGACCGCCAACTACCTTCTGAAGACAATGAAAAAATCCGGAAGAAAACTGATGCACCGTCACAGGGATAGCGAAACTGCTATTGACGGATATCTGGACGATTACGCACACCTTGCCTGGGGGTTCCTGGAGCTTTACGAAGCAACTTTCAAGGTCAGATACCTGAAAGCGGCAATGGCCATCAACGAGGACATGCACTGTCTCTTCTGGGATAATGAGAGCGGTGGGTATTTTTTCACCCCATCTGGTGCCGAGCCCCTGCTAATCAGACAGAAACTCATATCGGACTTTTCCGTTCCCTCAGGGAATTCTATCGCCGCGATGAATAATCTTCGCATCGGCCGGATAACCGCGGATCCCAGGATGGAGGAGAGAGTAGCGGCTATCGGCAGAGCTTTTTCTGATCAGATAACGCAGACACCCGTCTCCACCACATTCATGGCCACTGTTTTTCTCCAGGCCCACGGTCCTTCTCTTGAGGCCGTTGTGGTAGGCGATCCGAAAAACGAGAAAACCGTGGAGATGCTAAGTGCCCTTCGGAAGTCTTATTTTCCACAGATGGTCAAAGCCTTTATCCCATCCAACAATAGGAGTGCGGAGCTTTTGAAGCTGGTTCCATACGCGAAGGAATTAAGGCCATTCGAAAATGAGACAACAGTCTTTATCTGCATAGACTTCTTATGCCGCAATCCCACTACCAGCATCAGGTCGATGCTGGACATCCTCAAGGAAATTGAAGAGGAATACCGGCGGTGACACCGCAGTCATCCAGGACCTTGGTAGTTAGAGCACTGGAAATTGGAGATTGGAAAATGGAGATT
>JBGMRC010000096.1:1859-5540 GCA_048061075.1 bacterium
AATCTTGACACCCAGAGCCCACGCTGTTAGGTTCTGCCACACCGAAAAATAGAAGACTTTAAATATTCCCAAAGACTACAGGAGCATGACAATGAGCAGCAAGATGGACCTGGAAACCAAGTGTATAAATACGATACGCATGCTTGCTGTGGATGGTGTGCAGAAAGCAAATTCAGGCCACCCGGGAATGCCCATGGGTGCCGCCCCCATGGCCTATACTCTCTGGTCGGAATTTCTGAGGCATAACCCGGCGAATCCAGGGTGGCCTAACAGGGATCGGTTCATCCTCTCTGCCGGCCATGGTTCCATGCTTCTTTACTCTCTGCTTCATTTGACCGGATACGATCTGTCTCTGGACGACTTAAAAAAATTCCGCCAGTGGAACTCCAGAACACCAGGGCATCCGGAGAGCCATATAACTCCGGGCGTTGAAACAACAACAGGCCCCCTGGGGCAGGGAATCTCTAACGCAGTGGGGATCGCCATTGCCGAGGCTCACATTGCGGAGAAGTTCAACCGGCCCAGCTTTCCCATAATGGGTCACTATACTTACGTGATAGTGGGGGACGGCGATCTAATGGAGGGCGTAAGCGCGGAAGCATCATCGTTGGCTGGTCATTTGGGCCTGGGAAAGCTGATCGTTCTTTATGACGACAACCACATCACCATTGAAGGTTCGACCGACCTGGCTTTTACGGAAGACGTAATGGCAAGGTACATCGCATACGACTGGCACGTACAGAAGGTAGAGAACGGTAACGATACTTCAGCAGTCAGGGAGGCCATTAAGAACGCCCGTCAGGTCACCTCCCGGCCATCTTTTATCTCCGTGAGGACCCACATCGCCTATGGGAGTCCGAACAAGCAGGATTCAGCGAGTGCTCACGGAGCGCCACTGGGAGATGAAGAAGTCCTCCTCACCAAAAAGAACCTTGGATGGCCGGTAGAGCCGGATTTCCACATCCCGGAAGACTCCCTGGCCGAGTTTCGAAAGGCCGTAAAGAGAGGTGAAGAGTACGAGGGAGCGTGGTCTTCTCTCTTTGCCGAGTATCAGGAGAAATACCCGGACCTCGCCAAAGCCTGGAACACCATGTGGAAAGGTGAACTCCCGGACGGGTGGGAAGAGGCCCTTCCCGACCTTTCTTCCGAGACTCTGGCAACACGTGCTGCCTCCGGCAAGGTAATAAACGCTTTGGCGGGAATAGTGCCAAACATCATCGGTGGTTCGGCCGACCTTGCGCCTTCCACCAACACATTGATCGACGGTGAGGGCTCTTTCTCACGGGAGGACCGTGCGAGCAGAAATCTGCACTTCGGAGTCCGTGAACATGCTATGGGAGCCATTGCCAACGGCATGGTCCTTCACGGCGCCCTTAGACCATATGTAGCAACCTTTCTTATCTTCTCGGACTACATGCGCCCCACCCTGCGCCTGGCCAGTCTGGAGCGCGCAAGGACGATCTTTATCTTCACCCATGACAGTATCGGCGTGGGAGAAGACGGGCCAACCCACCAGCCTGTAGAACAGATCCCCTCCTTGCGCGCGATCCCCGGCCTTATTGACCTTCGCCCCGGCGATGCGGCTGAAACAGTTGAGGCCTGGAAAATCGCCATGAAGTCCGACTCTCCCGTCTTCCTTGCCTTGACACGCCAGAAGCTGGAACCTCTCCACAGGGACGGCAGACCGCCGGCCAGTTCCATATCGAGGGGAGCTTATATTCTTGCTGAGAGCGGCTACGACCATCAGGCGATCATTATGGCAAGCGGATCGGAGGTAGCGACTTCCCTGGCCGCAATGGAGCTCCTTCAGGACAGGGAAATCGGCGTCAGGGTAGTTAACTTTGCCAGCTTCGAGCTTTTCGAACAACAGGATGAGGATTACAGGAACAAGGTCCTGCCCCCGGAAATAGCGCCTCGAGTAGCTGTTGAGGCAGCGGCATCCTTCGGATGGGAGCGTTATACAGGCCTTAATGGTGCTGTGATCGGAGTAGACAGGTTCGGGGCTTCGGCGCCTGGAAACGTAAACTTCGAAAAGTTCGGTTTCACCGCTGAAAATATAGCTGCCACTGTTCAGGACCTGTTATCCGGCAAATAGAAGCGCTTAAACTGGCCTGCCGCCTTCGGGCAGGCGCAAGGCGATACTGATGAGAGAGATCATTCAGTCGTATCTGGACGACCTGATCCCCTTTAGGCGCGATCTGCACAAACACCCGGAACTCGGATTCGAGGAAGCGAGGACATCGGATAGTATCGCAGGACAGTTGGAAAGTTTCGGCCTGGCGGTGGAACGTGGACTCGGAAAAACGGGGCTTGTGGGAATCCTGAAGAACGGTTCCTCGGAAAAATCCATATCACTCCGGGCGGACATGGACGCTCTTCCTATCCAGGAGGAGAACGATTTCAAGTACCGTTCGGTAAACGACGGGAAGATGCACGCTTGCGGCCACGACGGGCATGTTGTGATGCTTCTGGGGGCGGCCAGATACCTTGCCGAAACCCGGAATTTTAACGGAACCGCCTACTTCATATTCCAGCCCGCGGAGGAGGGCGGCGCCGGCGCGAAAGCCATGATCGAGGACGGCCTGTTCGAAAAATTCCCCGCAAAGGCAGTCTTCGGGATGCACAACCGCTCAGGTCTGGAGGAGGGAAAGTTCGCCACGAGAACGGGGATAATCATGGCCGCTACCGACAACTTCGAGATCACTGTAATGGGAAGGGGAACCCATGCGGCAATGCCCCACACCGGTATCGATCCTGTTGTTACAGCCTCGCAGGTAGTGACCGCCCTTCAGACTGTGGTCTCCCGAACCGTTAAACCTATCGATAATTCGGTAATATCGGTGACCTGTTTTCACGCCGGGACAGCCTACAATGTGATCCCCGGCAACGCCGTGTTGAAAGGGTGCATCAGGACTCAGACCCCGGAGGTCCGGGACCAGGTAAGAACGGGTATCGACAGGGTGCTTTCGGGTATCTGCGCTGCCCACGGAGCCGAATACGAATTTACATTCCTTCCTGGATACCTTGTAACGGTAAATACTGAAGAGGAAACTCAGACAGCCATTGCAGCCGCTGTTCAGGTCGTGGGAGAGGAGAATGTGGATCAGGATACCCAACCTCTCATGGCCTCGGAGGATTTTTCCTACTACCTTGAAAAGGTTCCTGGAAGCTACATGTTCATCGGGAACGGAGCTGGAGAGGGAGGGCCTGTGTCCCACAGGTCCGATTACGATTTCAACGACCAGATAATCCCGTTAGGTGTTGAATACTGGGTGAGGCTGGTGGAGAATCAACTAATGCTCTAATGCTCTATTTACCGCATTACTATCCGGCCCGGTCAGTTCGCTGGAAAGTTCCGCGGGCCCGACGTCTACATCCTCAACTTCCACTGCAGTAGACCCGACGGAGATTGACAGGTCCGCATCGAGCAGCTCGCCGTAGGCCGCCTCGGCAATATCCCTCACCAGGGCTGCGGAAAAAACACCAGACGCTGAAATCGTGATAAAAACAGCGATTACAAAAAGGATCGTCGGATATTTTCTCATCTTAAACCACCCCCCCCCCAAATATTACAGAGTGCCCTGTATTTTATCAGTGTATTCTATCATCTTTCCCAATTTACCCTTATTCTCTTCTGGCCTTCCTCATAGTTCATATCAAGTTCCCCCTGATAGGAGTTGT
>JBGMRC010000097.1:0-5508 GCA_048061075.1 bacterium
CCTGAAGCGCTTCCGCGGCCGACAGGACAGGCGGATGATGTACTTTGCCACTCTCGGCGTGACGATAATTCTCCTTATGGGAATGGGAACCTACAAGCGGAACGCCGCCTTTGCCACCGAAGAAACCTTGTGGAAGGACGTGATACTGAAAGACAAAAAGTCCGTACGGGGCTACAACAACCTGGGGATATGGTACGAACAGCAGGGTGAATTCGACAAGGCGATACGGCATTATTCCAGAACCGTCCAGCTGGCGCCAATGTTCCCAAATCCCTATATCAATTTGGGCAACGTTTACCACAAGAAAAAAGACTACGTGAGGGCTGAAAAATTCATGAAGAAGGCCCTATCCCTCGATCCCAAGTCGGCCCTTGCGAGCTATAACCTGGGAAATATCCTGAGGGAGTCGGGCAAAACGGAAGAAGCCATCGGAGCGTACAGACGGGCACTCCAGCTCAACCCGAGGTACATCGAGTCAGCCAACAACCTGGCCAATATCTACTTCAAGGGCCGAAATTTCTCTGAAGCCATCAAATACTACCGGCAGGCCCTTTTCATCGACCCTACATTTGCCATGTCCTATTACAACATCGGCCTGGCACAGGCACAGCTCGGGCGCTCCGCAGAGGCAATAGAAGCTTTCGAAAAATTTTCCTATTACTGGCAGGGGGACAGTAAGTACATCGGTGTAGCGCAGAACAGGATCAAGCAGCTACAGCGGAGGCCCACCAGCGTAAATCCACGAAAATAACAGGAGAGGATCTATATGCTTCTTCGAAATGGCCGAATATACCTCATCATAAGTGTCATTGCTTTTTCCACTGTTACAATGGTCAAAGTGCCATATGCATTCTCTGGCAGCCGGAATTTTATCCCTCCCCGGGTAGTTATTGACGGAAAACCTGTCTCCCCTGAACTTTTCGCAGCTCAGCTCAAGATGAACTTCCTCGCCTATGTCTCTACTCACGGCAATAAGGATTTCGAGAATTATGCCAGGCAACACTCAATGGAAGTTGTACAACCCATGATAGACAGAGAACTTCTTGTAAGAGAGGCTGTAAAAAATAGTATGAGTGTTGACGAAACGGAATTTAATCTGAAATTCGAATCCCGTATTGATGGATTGGGTGGGAAGGATAAAGTAGCGGCCTTTTACGCCAGTGCAGGATTAACAATAGATCAACATCGAAGTCTCTCCCGACATGCCTATCTTGCTGGAAAATACCTGGAGAAATATGTAACACTCGCAGAAGTCACAGACAGAGAGGCAAAGATCTATTACAACGAGAATGTCGACACCATTTCCGGCGTTGAAACAGTTCACTACAGTTACGTGGGGATACGTGCTCTTGATGAGAAACTGGAACCGGAGATAATTCAGGAGATGAAGAATGCTAAAAACAGAATCACTAACAGGGAGGACCTCATCAGATTAGCGAGCCGCCTTAAAGTCCGCTTCCGGGAAGGGGCTATTGTAGTGAAGATCCTGGATAATAAGACCGACTCCAAAAAAAGGAACGTGATGTACGAAAAGGGCAGGGCACTAAAGGTGGGTCAGACAGCTTTTTTCAGACATGAAAAACCCAACGGGGAGGTATACTACCTGATTTTATTTTTGGACAAATTCGAACCGCGCAAGGGCCCCGGTTTTGAAGAAATGAAGGAAATGGTCAAGAAACGTATTACCCTGGAGAGAATGAACAGGGCAGTTAAGGCAAAACTTACGGAACTCAGAGGTCGATCCGTTATCAAGGTCCTGCAATAATAAACGCAGCAGCATCATTTCGATTTCCAGAGGAAACCATTTATCCAGCCATTTAGCGAGTATATATAATTATTAAGGGTGACCAGAAGGTTTACCGCCACCCGGTGACTTTAATTGATAATCACTCCCGGTGCGGTGGAACCCTCCCGGAGGAGATACACCTCTTAAAGCCTTCTGCATATCGAGCCACTGGCCAATAAGCTTATCTACCGCCTCTCTGGGAACCAGGTATTCAGGTGGATATTTCTTGTTCATCGCGATAATTACCCCGTCCCTGGCATTCTGAACACGTTCCTGCCTGTACCTTTCCTTTAGTGATTCATATGCCTCGTTGAATGGAGGTAATTCTCCTCTGGATTTTGCCAAAACTCTGTAAACACTCACAGAACCGTCTTGTGAAATGGGGGGTGTCACTTCACCGGCAGGTGTCTTTTCGATCGCAATAAGGGTCTCTTCATCGAAATCAGACTCAGAGAAAGTCCCGGCAATCTGTTCAGCTCTACCTGGCAGTGAGATATCATTGATAATATTCTGAATAGACCTTCCCGAAGACAGAAGATCTGAGATTTTTCCTGCCTTATCCTGGTCCAGCCCTGTTATCCCCTCTATACTGTAAGCTCCACCGGCTCCACTCTGGCCAGCGGATTCGAGGTAGAACCTGTAAAGTTCCTTATCCGTGGGCTCCCTGTCCTCAGATAGCCTGGCCAGAAGGGTGCTTGCCAGGGAATATTTACGCACCCTCTCCATGTTCTCTTTAACAGCCTCGTCGTCCTTCATGCCCTGAGTCACTGCCTCCTGAGAAAGGGCAAGACCGGTTTGCATCTTAAAAAGCACTCGTTTCCATGCATCAGGATTCCTGTCCCTGGGTCGATCAACGGATGCCATGAGATACGTGGTGTAGCCGGAAAGAAAGTTCATCGTGATGTCGAATTCCCCTACACCTGCTACAATTATATCTTTCGTACCATTATTAAGGGCCTGTTCGAGGTTTTCATCCATGATCTTCAGCGGGAACTTCTCTCTGACCTGTACAAGGTACGATTCCATCAACCCACTCCTTAATTCCGCCTCCTTTCTTCTGCGGATGGTGGTGAGTTCCTTTTCGTTGAGCGGGCGTTTCTCTACAACCCTGAAAACCGTATAGCCCATGGGTGTGGCAAGAATTGCTGAAAGTTCCCCTTCCTCCACAGCCACCATACGCTTCAGGATCTCATCTCCATACAGATTTCCCATCCCCATAACCTGGATGTTTTTTAAAACACCACCATTTGGTGCTGCGGGGTCGATACTGTACTTTCTGGCCAGTTCCGCAAAGTCCTGACCATCTGCCACGCGATTCTTGAGGTCCTGGGCGGCAGCCAGGCTCTGGACAGTTATCTGGAGAAGCTTAAAAGCATGGGCATCGGGAGGAGAGAAGGCATCCAGGACCTCTTTTTCCACCTTGATCTCCCTGAACTTCCTCTCCATGAAAAAATCCCCCAACCAGAAGTTAGAAAGAATTTCCCACTTGAACCATATGTCGGGATCAACATCCAGTTTCCTCTCAACAGCCTCCATGTATATGTAGTTACGGGACATGGCCATACTTAGGACGGACTTTGCTACCTTTTCGTAGGTGTCCTCGGTAGTGGGTTTTGCAAAGAGGTCCATGAAAGCGTCGCGAAGTTCCTGCTTGGTGATTTGAGCCTTCCCGGTCCGGATGACCACTTCTCCCGGCAGCGCCCTGGAAAGCTCCGCTACCGTGATATCGAGATCGTCACCCGTTAAAGGCTTTTCTACCTGAAATACCGGTTTTTCACAGGACACTATGGTTACCAGGAGGAAGGTGATTGAGGTTGCAAACAAAACGGTTTTTAAGGAATTCCGCATCCTGGACATTGATGGATCCTCCAAAGGTAGGATAATAGTACTCGTTATCTGCACAAAATAAAGGGGGTGAAGATGGTGTCATCAACACCCCGATCTTTCAGGTACGTCTTCTGCCAGCGTTTGACCGCCGCTTCTCCAGTGATATCAATGGGGGGGGCTCACCCACCCCCCCGCCGCCGTATTGTGGTTCATGTAACAGCTATAGCATAGCCCTATTATGGCAACAGAGCTATTTGGTGTGGCACGCGTTGCACAGGACCTGCTCGTTAACATAGTTCGATGCATCCACGCGGGCTGCCTGCTCGAGAATGTAGTGTTTCGAGGTGTAAGTGGCGTTCCAGGCCATCGCAGCGTTGTGGGCCCTGTGGCAGGACTCACAGTTGATCCCCTTGCCGGCCTCGGTACCGGAAGTGTTGTCACCAACTACCGTAACACCGTTGTCCAGGGCCGAAGCATTACCCCAGATCTCTGCTGAAACATCTGTGGTGTACGTCGGCTGAACCGGATGTGTCGTACCGCTGCCGGGAGCAGGGCCGTGACAGGCCGAACACAGGAAGTCGTTTGTGGCTGCGCCATCTGTTGTCAGGTTTCCGGAAGGTGTAAGCAACAGGCCAACAGCGTCCAGGGTGGTGGCCTCGTTGTCGGTGTCACCCGCGCCGTTGTCGGCAGTTTGTACAGGGTAAGTGTCCGTCCGGAGGAGGTGACAGGAGGTGCAGATGAGCTCCGCGTCGGTACCACCGTCCTGCCCGTAGGCTACTGGGGCAGCACCCGCCAGAGGCGTAACTGAATCTTTAGTAGTGTTGTTACCCCACTGCCAGGCAGTGTTGGTAACCGTGCCGAGGAAGTGGGTTCCTGTCTCGTTGTAGGTGTCTCCGTCACGGTCGGTCTGCCTTGCCACATCCACGTACTGCGACGGGTTCAGGCCGTGGCAATCTATACACATCGTGGCCTCGGCGATCTCCCCGACTACGCTGGGGAAGGGATTCACGTTGTTATGGGCCGTGCTGTAGTGGCACGTGGAACAGCTCATAACACCATCAAGGGTAGCAGAAGGTCCGAAGCGATAGGCCGTCCCGCTAGCAGCCCAATCGGAAGTTGCCCCGAGCTGAGTCTCATCCCTCGTTACGGCGTCCCAGGTAATTCCGGTTCCAACCTCGGGTGGACCACCGGCCCCGTCGTCTCGCAATTCAATCCCATACTCTACATCAATACCGGATGGGTGATGGTCGGGCTTGGCGCTGGACGCATCGTGACAGTCCTCACAGTATACTCTCTGGAGGGCGTACTCATCAGCCGTCACAGCCTGCTCGCTCAGCCTGGCAAAGTGCATGTCATGGCAGGACTGGCAAACGAGGGTGGCATCCGTACCGAAAGATCCGGGGAATTTGGCACCATAGGTTGCAACAACCCCGGTGTCGATGGAAATGCCCCAGGGCTCCTGGGACTGATATGGATGGGAGTAGCTAGCCAGAGCACCGGGACCAGCGGCTGTGTCAGTGGTAATGTCGTGACAACCTGCGCAGATACCGGCTACGGAGCCAACTGTAGGTGTGTCGTCCAGTACCAGCAGGGAGTTATATGCCCATCCCGCGGGCACTGCAGCCACGCTGACTGTTGGTCCCAGGCCGTCGCCCACCGCGTAGGATGCCTCGTCCAGCTCGTTGGAGTGGACCATGTGGCATGTACCGCAGTTTATAGCGCCTGAGGAACCGGCTACGAACTTACCACCCGCATTCCAGTGATCCGTATCGTTACCGACAAGAGGAGCAGAAGATGTGATCTCAACCGTCAGGCTGGGATAGGTGCTGTTGAATCGGTTGCTATAGACAACGGGACCTGCTTCTCCGTACCCATAGAGGTTGGAGTTACCGGCG
>JBGMRC010000098.1:0-5498 GCA_048061075.1 bacterium
AAGGCCCTTCGTAAAAGGAAGAAGGAGATCAGAAGGCTGCTTAAACGCAGTACTGGATAGAGACCTGGTTAAAAGTTGAAGGTTGAAAGTTTATGGGATCAGCTCAAAATATTGTGTATGATCCCATTTCTTTGGTTAATAACTTTAAACTTTTAACTTTTAACTTTTTATGACGCATTATCTTTTACTACCGCTTCAACGATCGCGTCAGTAAAACCGGGCATGAGGTTCTCAGTACTGCTCCATGATGGAAGGGGTCCTACAGCGACTCCTCTCTCGAGATTGTCCAGGGATTTCCGTATAGACCCGGCAAAGGTCTCGATAGCTTCCTTTTCTTTCTGAACGTCATAAATCAAGCCGTTGGCGAGGGCATCCGCTCTGTAACGCGGTATCATGCCCAGAGCCTCTTGTGCGAACTCGTCAGACAGATTTCCCTTATTCAGGTCCGGAAAAGAGATCTCGGAAAGGAGCGTCTGGGCGACCTCTACAGCCATTCGGTTAAGCCCCTTGTGGGCGTCAGAGGAAGAAAGTTCCTGATGTTTGTGCCTGTAGTTCTCGCAGATATCAGATTGACAGATGCCCTTCGTTCCCGTTTCTCTAAGAACGGATGCCAGTATACCTATCTCCAGCCCCCAATTTCGAGGAATCGGCAATTGCCGCGCCAGCTCGGATGTCATCGCAAATTCCCCGGCCAGGGGATACCTGAGAGATTCTATGAGATCCAGAAGCGAAGACGAAAACATTCTTTTCAGGACTATGACAAGGGGCGCTACCAGCAGCCTGGTGACTCTCCCATTAAGCCGATCGGTAACCCTGGCATAGTATCCCTTGCAGAAGGAGAAATCCAATCTTGGATCAGACACCGGCAGCAGGAGCCGTGAAGGCATTTCAACCGTGTATGTCAAAATGTCCGCATCGTGGAGACCTATTGAATGAAGCTTATCTCCCGCAAGGAGGTAACCCAGAGCTATCCACACGTCCCGGCCCTTCCCGGGACCTCCCAGGTCCGGAAAACCCTCAGCTTCCTTCAGGACCGTAGACAGGTGTGGCCCTTCTGGCCAGATCACTGTATTCTTCATTGGAAGCGGTTCGAGCAGTGACCGCACCCTGTCGAATTCGTTCTTTCCGGCTCGGCCAAGGACCACAACGAATTCCGATAAATAGGCAGCTCCGGAAAGCTCCCGGAGGATCTTCGGGAAGGCCTCCCCATCCATCTCCGCCGCGAGGGCCGGGACCAGCAGAGCCATTGGTCGCTCCCCGCCTATCTTAACGAGTTCCTGAGCCAATACAGAGGGGTCGGAGCCCGGTAGGCGATGAATCGTAGTAACAGTACCCGCTTGAAGAAAATCCCCCAAGATATCACTCCATCTTTAAAGGATCTTGTTGAGGGGATACTCCACGATCCCCTCTGCCCCGCTCTCCAGCAGGTCCGGTATCAGCTTCCTTATTACCTGTTCAGAGACGACCGACTCTACCGAATACCAGTCACTTGCGTGGAGGCCCGCAACTGTGGGGGCATTGAGGCTGGGGAGTATCGCTACAACAGCCTCCAGGTTATCACGGTGTACGTTCATCTTGATGCCCACCATCCCAGTGGCCTTCTCGGCTCCCTTCAACAGCATTGAGATCGTACCGATCTTTTTTCTTTTGAAGGGATCCTCATAGGCATGCTTATTGGCGATGAGATACGGTCTTGACTGCAGCAATTCATGGATTATCTTCAGGCCGTGGGCTTTGATAGTGCTTCCCGTTTCTGTCACTTCCACGGCTGCATCAGCGATGCCCTCCACCACTTTGGCCTCTGTGGTGCCCCAGGAATAATCCACCTTTACATCGATATTCCGCTTCCCGAAGTAACGCTTTGTGAACCCAACGAGCTCCGTGGAGACTCTCTTGCCCGCGAGATCTTCTATGGTTTTGATAGGGCTGTTTTCGGCTACGATAAGAACCCACCTTGCAGGACGGGAGCTGACTTTTGAATAGGTGAGCTCCTCGACCCATATAACGTCCGAGTCGTTTTCAAGGATCCAGTCCTTGCCGGTGATGCCCGCATCCAGAATTCCTTCCTCCACGAACCTGGACATTTCCTGTGCCCTGACCAGTGAAAATGAAAGCTCCTCATCGTCCACTGTCGGAAAGTAATTCCTGGAACCCTTGCTGATCCTCCATCCGGCCCTTTTGAAGAGCTCTATTGTCGCCTCTTCCAGGCTCCCTTTGGGGATCCCTATCTTCAGTTTTCTGTCGTTGTTGTTCTCTGCCAAAATCGTCCTCCTGGTATTTAATTAAAGTTAAAAGTTGAAGGTTGAAAGTTAAAAGTGCTTAGCTTAACGGAGATTTTAAATATTGAACCTGATCTGGATAACATCACCGTCCCGGATGACATAATCCTTTCCTTCGACCTTCAGATCTCCCGATTTCCTTGCCTCGGCAAGCCCTCCGATGGTGCAAAGCTCCTTCCAGGACAGGACTTCGGCTCTGATAAAGCCTCTCTCCATGTCTGTATGGATCTTCCCGGCAGCCTTAACTGCGGTGGTCCCTTCCGGCACAACCCAGCCCCTGACCTCTTTATCGCTCACCGTGTAGAAGGTGACGAGGTCAAGCATGCTGAAAACTGATGAAATAAACCTCTCTTTCGACTGCATGTCAAGGCCTAGATCCCTAAGGAAAGGTTCTCTCTCCTCAATCGGTATCTCCAGAAGTTCCATCTCGGAAAGACCGCAGATCTCCATGTACGTTAATCCCGAGTCACTGCATTTTCTCTCCAGTTCCGGATAAGTTAATTCTCCTGCTCCCTCCTCGCCGACGTTAGCGATAACCATGAGGGGGAACATGGTCAGGAATTGAAACCCTGATATGTCTTTTCTGTCCTCTGCAGTAAGTTCCATGTTCCTGATGGGATCACCTTCCTCCAGTTGCGCCTTTATCTTGTCCAGAAGGACGACCTCTCTGGACGAAAGCTTCCCCTCCTTTGCCAGCCGCTCCATACGGTTCTCTAGGGGTAGTAGATCCGTAAGGCAGAATTCGTCCGAAAGCAACGACAACTCCTCGAGGATCTCGTCAGCGGGACGACATTGCGGGGCCATTGGCCCCCAAAAACCCCTCAGGACCAACGCCATAGTATCAAGGCCCGCGGCCCTGCTTACTATCTGTGACCTGATGCCGCCGCCCTCCTCCGACCTCAGGTCGCCCAGCTGTATTATTTCAAGCTGTACTGTGGTGTGCTTTTTGGGCCGGCAGACATCAACCAGGCTGTTGAGGCGCTTATCCTGCAGTTTGAGATATCTGATCTCGGGTCCTGTTTGCTTTTCAGGCAGGCTCAGGTCCTCTGAAAGGAGAGAAAGGATGGTAGTAACACCGGATCCTGAATAACCAGCTAGTCCGACCTTCATGCCCAAAACCCCTATAAAAATAACTTCCTGGATCAAGTAGGCCATGATACTACATTATTTTGAGTAACGATTATAGTAGTATAGCAAGTTCCAGGTTTCAGGTTTCAGGTTTCAGGTTTCAAGTAAAGAATCATCATCATCTTCCTTACCTGAAACTTGAAACTTGAAACTGACTCTATTATGGAAAACTTCACTCCATCATACCTGAAACTGGACCGAAAAGAGCTCGAGAGCCGTGTAAAGGCCCTGAATGATCTCCCGTCCCCGTGCACCCTCTGTCCGAGGATGTGCAGTTCGGACAGACGTTCAGGCGACAAAGGTTACTGCAGGACTGCCTTTTCGCCGGAAATCAGCTCTGCAAGCCCCCACTTCGGTGAGGAGTCTCCCCTTGTGGGCCATGGAGGTTCAGGCACTATCTTTTTCACAAACTGCAACCTGTGTTGTAACTTCTGCCAGAATTACGATATCAGTCAACAGGGGATCGGTGAGATCATAAGTGTTGAGGATTTGGCGCGCCTTATGATCCTCCTTCAGAAAAGAGGTTGTCACAACATTAACTTCGTTACGCCGACTCACCAGGTTCACGCCATTGTGGCGGCCCTCCCACTGGCTGTAGACGCCGGTCTCAACGTACCGCTTGTATATAACACAGGGGGATATGATTCAGTCCAGACTCTGAAACTACTGGAGGGGATCATCGATATATATATGCCGGACTTGAAGTTCACTGATCCTGATGTAGCCCTTTCCCTGGCCGACGCGCCTGACTATCCCAGCGTAGTTAAAACCGCTGTTATCGAAATGTATCGCCAGACCGGTGACCTGCTTGCTTCTTCAGAAGGCATCGCCCGGAGGGGACTTCTCGTCAGGCATCTTGTTCTGCCCCATGACCTGGCAGGCTCGGAGGAAGCATTCCGCTTCCTTGCAGAGGAAATCTCCCCCAATACCTACCTTAATGTTATGGCTCAGTACAGACCATGTTTCAGGGCGTCGGGTAAGTCGAAAATAGGCGATCGCCTAAAGACCAGTGAGTATAATGAGGCCCTCTCCATGGCAAAAAGGGCAGGTCTTTCCCGGCTTGATGAGAGACATCCCGGAAGAATAATTTTCTGATCATATCTCGCTGAATAGCAGCTCTCAAAAAGGGTGAACTCGCTGAAAATTCGCTCTAATAAGGGCTTCGGAGGGCCTCTCCGGACATTTTTCTTGACATATTCGAAACAACGTTTTAATATCAATTCGAACTGGAAACACGTTCCAGCACTGATCGGCCAATACTCCATAGTTAACAATATGTTACGCTGTCAAAAAAGTGGTTTATTGGCCAAATATAGTATCTGGAAACGGCTATTACCGAAATAATGCCCCACCATTGCGGGGCAAGGCAGCACGACATAATCCCTTGTGAAAGGAGGTGGAGCCAGACAGCCGCAGCCGAGCTGGCCCAGGAGAAAGGGGCAGCCCGGTAGAGTTTTCTCTTGTCAAAGAGAGGGCTATTTGGATTCTCAATGGGCATCCGACTACCTCTATTTACCGGATGACCGACACAGCAGCAAACACCAGGACTGGAACATGCTCAAAACTGCTGTGAGCTTTAACTCAGGGAAGGGAGCTTTACTTCCCCCTAAATTTACGGAGGACCCGATGGAACAAAATGTTGGTAATAGATGGCGGTTCGTCGGAGCGGCGCTTGTCATGCAGCTTTGCCTCGGCGTGCTTTACTCTTGGGCAGTCTTTAGAGGTCCACTGAGCTCGCTTTATGGCTGGACCAAGGTTCAGACCATCGCTCCGTATCGATGGTCGGTCCTTATGTTTACGGTCGCCATGATCATCGCCGGTTTCTGGCAGGACAAGAAGGGACCGAGGCTGGTAGGTAGCGTGGGTGGTGCTCTGATGGGAACTGGTGTTCTCCTGAGCGCCTTCATCGGCAATTCTGTCGGTGGATTGATCTTTGCCTACGGTATTCTCGGCGGCCTGGGTGTTGGTTTTGCCTATGTTACGCCGATCGCGACCTGCGTGAAGTGGTTCCCGGACAAGAGGGGAACGATCGTTGGTCTCGCGGTTCTGGGCTTCGGTGCCGGATCGCTGATCTTCGCGCCTCTTATTGAG
>JBGMRC010000099.1:0-5491 GCA_048061075.1 bacterium
TCTCGCTCCTCGTCTCGAATGGGCAGTGAATGCTCGGTCTTGATCTTGCCGGTTTCCAGTGCGAGACCGGCCCTCTCCTGCAGAAGGTCGGCTATTTTCCAGTCCAGTATGTCTATCCTTATCCGAATTTCCGTAAGTCGTTTCATTTTGTTACCTCATCTCTTCTGCTAATAACCGTATCAGATCTCTGATTGCTGTCAGTCTCCGGATAATCAAGGGTAAAATGAAGCCCGCGGCTCTCCTTTCTCCGGGTCGCGCATCGGACAATGGTTTCCGCTACCGTAACTATGTTCCTCAACTCAATAAGTTCCCTGGTGATCCTGAAGTTCCAATAATATTCATTAACTTCCTGGCGCAAGAGCTCGATCCGATGAGTAGCCCTCTCAAGCCTCCTGTTTGATCTTACAATGCCCACGTAATTTGACATGGTGCTCCGGATCTCGTCCCAGTTATGCTTGATGACGACCATTTCGTCCGAGTCTACCGAGTCACCAGGATCCCAGTCCGGGATCACAGGCAGCTTCACTTTGAACGTTTCAGTCCATGACCTCCCGATAGCCTTGGCTATCCTGTCTGCCATTACCAGAGACTCGAGCAGGGAATTGCTGGCCAGCCGATTGGCCCCGTGCAGACCGGTGCAGGCGACTTCACCGCAGGCATAAAGGCCGGGTATAGACGTCCGACCGTCGAGGTCGGTCATGACCCCACCGCAAAGATAGTGGGCCGCCGGGACCACGGGGAGAGGATCTTTTGTCATGTCGAACCCGTATTCGAGGCACATCTGGTAAATATTGGGGAAGCGGTCAATGACCTGCCTTGCGGGTAGATGGGTAATATCCAGCAATACGTGGTCATCGCCCTTCGTTTTGAGTTCAGAATCAATGGCGCGAGCAACGATATCCCTGGGTGCCAGATCCTTCGAGTGATGATATTTTTCCATGAAGGGTGTTCCGTCGAGGGTTCTAAGTATACCGCCTTCTCCGCGCACAGCTTCGCTTATCAGGAAGGACTTTGCCTCCGGGTAGTACAGGCAGGTGGGGTGGAACTGAATAAACTCCATATTGGCGATATCAGCGCCGGCCCTGTATGCCATAGCAATACCGGCACCCGTTGCGACATCGGGATTGCTTGTGTATCGGTATACTTTACCGGCGCCACCACTTGCGAGAATCACTGATTTCGCGGTCCATGAGAAGACTTCTCCAGTGTCGGCGTCGTGAACGTAACACCCGAAACATTTGTCATCGGAGGCGTCAAATTTCTCAGTTGGTCCTAACTGCTGGTTTGTGACCAGGTTGAGCGCCGTGTGGTTCTCATACATTTCGATATTTTCGGAATTAAGGGCAGTTTCCAGAAGGACCCTGTGGATCTCCCTGCCGGTCATGTCCTGTGCATGAACTATCCGTCTGTGGGAGTGCCCACCTTCCTTTCCGAGATCAAGATTTTTGCCGTCAGATGTAGTGAACCTGGCGCCAAGGTCTATAAGTTCACGTATGGAATCGGGACCGGAGCGGATTATCGTTTCCACAACATGGCTGTTACACAGGCCCGCGCCGGCTTCTATCGTATCCTGGATGTGGTACTCAAAGTCGTCCGCGGAATCAAGGACTGTAGCAATGCCTCCCTGGGCTCTCGCGGTGGCAGTGTCATCAGCTCCCTTCTTTGTGATAACAACCACCCTGGCGAACTTCGATAGCTTGAGCGCCAGAGTCAGTCCGGCAACTCCGCTGCCAACGATCAGGATATCGCATTCTTTGCCCAATATGTTCTCCTCGATTTGTTCCCGGTGTCTTTGGTGGAGTATAGCTAACATATCATTGTTTTGCTGAAAACAGCAAAACAGGGAGGAGGGTTTAGGAAAGAGGAAAAAGGGGGGTTAATCAGGAAAGAGGGTCTAGGAAAAAGGAAAGAGGTGAGCATTGATTAAGTTGATTAGAAACTGCAAATTACTATCGATTGCTCTTTCCTCCTTCCTCTTTCCTCCTTCCTATATCAATATCGTGTTCTCTTGGTCAAAAAACACGATATTGATTAGACCGGACACTTCTGATACAAAGATAGGTTGAGATCAAGTGGAGGTGGCGTAATGTTCGATCCCGTCCATGACGTGGAAAACCTGCCTTATAACACTAAAAATATTGTCAAGGTCTACCGAGGCATGAATATGGTTAACGTCTCGATCGGCGAGTATACGTCTGAACCATCCGAGGTTTACATCACTACAAGCCGGAAGGGAAATGAACTGAACACATTCATTGTCTTTTACCTTGTAAACCCCGCTTCCCAGGCGATATACGCATTTGATGGTAATCCATTTCCACAGGAGGAACGCATTTCGGTGGAATTGGAAGCGAAAGAGTTTGTCGAGGAAATGGGGGCCATACTGGAGGATATAGGCTGGGAAGGAATGCCCGAAGATGAAAGAGCCCTTTGGCTGGAAAACCAGTATCTGTTCCAGAAGGAAGCTGGAAAACAGCAGGATGAGGGCGCCGATGAGGTTGTAGAGCTGACTGAAGATGCGATCATGGACGAAACGACGGATGAGGAGCTTGATATTCTTGATGAAGTGGTGGAGCCGGAGGATGTACTGGACCAGATCGCAAGGGAGGAGCGGCCGGAAACTTACAACGATATAACAGATGATGAAACCCAGGCAGTATTTATTGAGGAGAAGTTCGACGAACTTTTAAAAAAAGCTTTTCTCAAGACCAAGGACACAACCGAGGAAACTGAAGAGGAAACGGTCGACGCCGAGCCTGAGGATGAAGAAGCTGTCGAGGAGCCTGTCATTGAAGAGGACCTGGAGTTAAAGGCTGAGACTGAAACCAGGGTCCTAGACAGCAAGGAAATGGCCGAGAGAGAAGTTGATGAGGACCGGGAAAAGGTGCTCAGATTTTTATCGAAAATATAGTGTTTTAAACAGTTGAACGTTAAAAGTTAAAAGTTGAAAGCTTGTCTAACAATCAACAACTATCAACAAACAACTGGTATTATCACGGGGTAAAAACCTGTCAGGAAGAACATTCTTCATTAAGAAAACACCACAAGGAGAAAAAGGTTGATTCAAAGAAGGTTTTACTTACCAGTAGCACTGATAATTACAACCCTTCTGATTTTAAGTTCCTGCGCTTCGAAACCGGAGCAGAAGGCCGAAGACAACCGTAAGGGGGATCTCCATTATCAGATGGGTGTCACATATCTGAACAAGGGCAATGTGGAGATGGCATTCTTTGAATTGAACAAGGCTGTGAGGCTCAAACCCCGTGATGCCGAAGTAAGGTTTGCCATAGGTACAGTTTACCTCTATAAGGGCGAGCCGGAGCGGGCCATAGGTGAGCTCAAGGAAGCTATACGGCTTAACCCAACTCATGCGGATGCCTACAACAACCTGGGTGCGGCGTATGCGAGGATCGAGAAGTGGGATCTTGCGATAGAGGCCTGCCAGAAAGCCCTGGACCAGATAGGCTATCAGACCCCTGAAAAGGCACTGACTATCATCGGGTGGTCCTACTACAAGAAGAACGATCCCGTAAATTCTATTGGCTACCTTAAAAGAGCGCTTGAGATAAAACCGGGCTCCCCGGATGCTGCCAACAAATTATCAGAAGTCTATATTTCTGAAGGAAGCCTCGACAAAGCGCAGGCTATTCTGGCAAGCCTTGTGACCCGCTATCCCGAATATGTGGGTGCCAGGCTTAACCTGGGGATCACCTATTACAAGATGCGGGACATTATCAGAGCCAAAAAGGAGTTGCGCGCCGTTTTGCGTCTCACGGACAGCAAAAGCGATAACGCGAAACTTGCCAGGGGATATCTGGATCTGATCGAGTGATGAAGTATGAGAACAGAACTCGGGAAACGGCTGCGAAGCCTTCGTACAGGGAAGAATGTAAGCCGGAAGGAACTTGCTTTAAGGACGCGAATAAGTCCACGTTATATTGATGCCCTCGAGAGAGGCGACCTCGATGTACTTCCTCCGGGCCGTGTTTTCATCACTGGTTTTATACGCGCTATCTGTACTGAACTGGAGCAGAGCCCTGAAGAGTTCCTGGAGTTACTGGAAGGCTGTTTCCCTGAGGAGGACTTTGACGAGTTAGAGGAGGGGGCACAGGAAAAAAAGGGCATTATGCCCTTTGCGCTCGCAGGGCTTCTCCTCCTCGTGCTCATTGGAGGAAGCACATTCCTGCTTGGGACATTCGGGAAGGAGACGGAGAAGGGAGGAACTGAGGAAACTTCCCTGTCAGGCCGGGAATTGGATAATAGCGGGTCTGAGGCTGAACAGGAAGTTTTCAGGGAAGCTGCAGTCCCACAGGACTTGAATCTGAGTATTTATGCCATCGAGAGGACCTGGCTCCGGATCCAGACGGATGATTCTTCATCATGGGAAACCACAATGAGAGTCGGAGACGAGATAAAGCTCAGGGCCGGAGAAAGAATTATGCTTCATATCGGAAACGCCGGGGGAATTCTTCTTGATCTTAACGGAAAACGCTTCGGTCCACCTGGCGCGCATGGCCAGGTGGTTTCCAATTTTATTTTGACACGTGATAATTTATGATTGGGTCGTAAAAAGTCATAAATCGTTAGCTGCCCAATGAAACGAATGGAGGATGGAAGAGACCGGCTCTGAAGCAGGATATTAGAAATTGGAAATTGGGAACGCGTAGCGGGATATGGACTTAACCGCGATTTTCAATCTCCAATTTCCAATCTCCCGGATCCCCTCTCCTCTAAACCCTCTTACATTTCTGCGTCGTAGAAGATAGATATATTTATATTGGGGTTAAAATGTCTATTTCCACACTCCGAAATATTGGTGTCATTGCACATATAGATGCCGGCAAGACGACAACCACTGAGCGGATACTCTACTATACCGGGAAGATCCATCGCATGGGAGAAGTGGACGAAGGGTCGGCACAGATGGACTGGATGCCACAGGAACAGGAGCGCGGAATCACGATAACTTCCGCCTCCACAACCTGTATCTGGCGTGACTGCATGATAAACGTGATCGACACCCCCGGTCACGTTGATTTTACCGCGGAAGTAGAGAGATCTCTCAGGGTGCTTGATGGTGCGGTTGTGGTGTTCTGCGCTGTTGCCGGCGTGCAGCCGCAGTCAGAAAAAGTATGGAGACAGGCAGACAATTATGGTGTGCCAAGAGTTGTATTTATTAACAAAATGGACAGGATAGGAGCAATACCTCATAAGACACTTGAAGAAATGGTCAAGGTTCTTGATGCACAGCCCCTTCCCTTACAGATACCTGTAGGCGTTGAATCGGATTTTTCCGGTGTGGTGGACCTGATCACCATGAAATTTCTGAGATGGGAGGGTGAGGAGGGTGAAGTTCCTGCTGAAGCAGAAATCCCTGAGGATCTGATCGAGGAAGCAGGCAGGCTCAGGGAAACCCTGCTTGAGACCCTTTCAGAAGTAGACGAGAGGGTGATGGAGCTGTATCTGGAGGGCGGAGAGGTGTCGCCTGAAC
>JBGMRC010000100.1:0-5437 GCA_048061075.1 bacterium
TTCCCCCCCACCAACTGCCCGAGAACCGTGCTGGCAAGAAACAGTGGAATGTAGATATAGGAAAAATGAGCTCCCAGGCGCATGAGTATGATGACCGGGATGGGCAGGTGGATAGCAAGAAACCAGTTGACCGAATATTTCCGGCACCGGACCCTCCAGCGTCCGAAAGGAAGGGTGATTATGAAGGTAAGGGAGAGAAGTGAGATGAGGATCAAAACTGAATTATAGGGAAATTGCATAGCACCTTTCAGTAATAAAATTAATGTTTATCAAATACCAGCTAGTTTCAGGTTTCAAGTTTAAAGTTTCAAGTAACGTAAGAAATCCGATCAGAATTCAAATTATCAGTCAAGTTATCCAATATTTCAATCCCCTGAAACATGGAACCTGAAACTTGAAACTATATAAAGAACTACATTGGACTATTCCCATTTGTTACATTATGATTACCGCTGATAACCCACACAGGTAATGATAATGGATAAGAGTATCACCAGAAAAATATCGGAAGAAGACGTGATTCATCTGGATCACGCCACGATCAGCGTGACAAGTGGTCCTGACTCTGGTCTCTCTACCAGATTTGAGGAGGGTGTCCTGCTGATCGGGACTTCCGATGACTGTAACGTTGTTCTTTCGGACCCGACTGTATCAAGGCGTCACGCGGAGATAACCAGGACCGGAGAGGGGTTCCTTCTCCAGGATCTGGGCAGCACAAACGGTACCTTTGTTGACCGGACCAGGGTGGACAGAGCCTATCTGATTGACAAGGCGCAGATCGACCTTGGCAAAACATCCCTCACATTCAGCCTGAGCGAAGAGACCCTCATCCCCACACCATCGGCTAAAAAACAGTTCGGTGAAATGGTGGGAAAAAGCCGGGAAATAAGGGAATCATTTTCGCTGCTCAAACGGCTTTCCGCCACTGATGTCACTGTTCTGCTGGAGGGGGAAACAGGAACCGGGAAGGAGCTGGCTGCAAGAGCCGTACACAATTCGAGCCTCCGGTCATCCAAGCCCTTCGTAGTATTTGACTGCTCCACGGTTCCCTCTGAATTAATGGAAAGCGAACTTTTCGGCCACGAGAAGGGAGCATACACCGGGGCCGCCGAGGCTCGCCTGGGTGCTGTGGAATCGGCCGAAAGCGGAACACTCTTCATCGATGAGATAGGAGACCTTCCCCTGGCCCTGCAGCCCAAACTGCTCCGGCTCCTGGACAGAAGAGAATACCGGAAAATCGGTGAGGCAAACCTGAGGAGGGCTAATATCAGGTTTGTCGCCGCAACCAACCGCGATCTGGAGGGACTCGTCAAAAGGAACCTTTTCCGTCAGGACCTGTTCTACAGAGTCTGCGCCGCAAAGGTCCGTCTGCCATCACTTAAAGAGCGGATCTCCGATATTGCCTACCTGGCGGATCACTTCCTTGAAGAGATAGGTGAAAGTTCAGGCAAAAAGATTAAAATGAGTAAAAAGACCAGGGAGGCTATGGAGAAACATCCCTGGCCGGGAAATGTCAGGGAGCTCAAGAATGTTCTTGCCACCGCAGCCGCGCTCTGCACCGGGACCGTCATTGACAACAAGGACCTCTCCCTTGTACCGGCTCAGGAGGGCGGTGAGGATCCCGGATCCATCAAGGAGGCAGAAGCGGAATCCATCAGGAAGGCCCTCGCCCAGACCGATGGCAACAAAAGAAAGGCTGCCCGGCTCCTGGGCATCGCCCCTTCGACGCTGTACTCGAAGATGAAGAAGTATGGTATTGAGTAATAATAAAAGTTGAAGGTTGAAAGTGGAAAGTTGAAAGTTAGAGTTATGTAAACTATCAACTAACAACCAGAAACTAACCACTTATTTACTGTTTTATCCCCAAACACCCGTTCGAAAATTGTACGCTTTTTCACTGAAGCGCCCTTCTGTTAGATTCATTCTTCAATTCCCCAACATACTGTATATTAAGGAATTTTCCAAAATTTTTGCCCATTGGACAATTAAGGCCCGATCCTTGCTCATACCATGGCAAGTAATCATATATTGATAATAGCCTGCAAATAACAGGAGGTCTAACCATGAAAAAGTGTATCGGTTGTGAAATGGAATTTGAGGATAACGTCGATATCTGTACAGAGTGCGGTGAGCCCGTTGCAGAGTTCGGCGAAGCTCCTGTTTCCGATTTCGGCGAGGAGCCCTCAGCTGATGTCAACGAGGGAGATGAACAGCATCCGCACCTTGTCCTGGAAAGCGGCGAGCGTCTTGAGCTCAAGGCTGGTGATGTAATACTGGGCAGGCTGGACCCTACAGAGGGAATCCATCCCGATGTTGATCTTACAGGATACAGGGGATTTGACCTTGGAGTATCCCGGAAGCACGCTGCCATCCTCAAGGAGAATGATGAATATCTACTGGAAGACCTGGGAAGCGCAAACGGAACTATTGTAAATACCGAGAGAGCTGAACCCGGTGTAAGGATCCCTCTCAGGGAAGGGGATATCATCTACCTGGGCCGTCTTAAAGCCACATTCCACATTCTCGGGGATGAGGGGGGCATGGTATGAAAGTAACCGGTAATAGAGTGATCCGCACGACTCTGGTGGGTTCGTGCGCTGCCATAAGCGCCGCTGTTCCCATTGGAATCCTGCTTGCGTTCAATATAAGCGGTTGGACGCTGAGTATCCTGTCAGGCGCTTTTTTAGGCGGTATTTTGTCAGGATTCTTTTCAGCTTTCGATCAAATGTGGACACAGAGGTCAGGATCCCTGATCGGTAGAGTTGTACCGGCTGTTATAGTGGGCTTTTTTGGAGGAGGTTTAGCCGCTTTTGCGGGACAGGCGCTCTTTTCTTCGTGGGGAAACAGACTGGTTAAGAGCGTCTCGTCAGGTGTTCTGATCCCGCTTTCGCTTGGGACTGCTATCGGCTGGGCTCTCACTGGCCTTGTCGTGGGGTTGGCCATTACCCTTCCGGCATCCGACACCCGCAACCGCTGGACCTGGACCGTGCTGGGAGGTGTGGCCGGCGGATTTACGGGAGGGTTCGCAATGCAGGCATTTCAGCCTCTCATGGGAACCGGCAGCCTGATCCTCGGACTGTCTACACTGGGAACTGTAATGGGTCTGGGCATTTCATGGGCTGAGAAAGTATTTTCCAAAGTAAGCGTCCAGGTACTGGAGGGTCCCGGCCGGGGATCAATATTCAACCTGGGTGGCAGGACATACATTGGCAGTGACAAAAGGTGCAGGATATACCTCACCGATGCAGGTATAGCACCACGCCACGCCCGGATATCAGCACGCCGGGGCCGTCTGCTCCTCGAAGATCTGGGTTCTGTTGTGGGATGTTTACTGAACGACAGAAAGATCTCCAGAACGCAGGCGCCTCTGTCCCACGGCGACCTGATCAGGGTCGGCAAAAGTCTTTTCAGGATCAACGCACCCAAGGTCGCCGCAGCGGCATCAGCGCTTCTAGCCGTAGTATTTCTATTTTCACCTGCTGATTCATTCGCCGGCGAAAATATATCTGGGTATCTGACGGACGATTCCCCCCGGATCACACAGATCGACTCAACCGACTATCCTCTTGTGGATATGTACGTCACCCTTCCAACTATCTTTCGCCCGGGCAGAGTCAGCAAGATGAGGGTTTACGAAGGGAAGGAGGAGGCTACACTTCTGGAAGTCAGGGATCTGACCGTTGCGGACAGGGATGAGGCCATGACGGTTTCCCTGGTACTGGACACAAGTCAGAGCATGGAAGGGACAAAGCTCAGCGAGGCCAGACAAGCCCTGCAGACCTTCTCGCAGACGCTTCCATCCCTGGCCAGAATAAACCTCATCACCTTCAGTGACAGTGTCCGGACTGCCGCTACCCGGATCGCACCTGAAGATATTACAAACTATACGAGGTATCTAACCGCATCGGGTCACACCGCTCTTTTCGATGCCATCGTGAGGGGAACCGATCTTGTGGCTTCCAACTCCGGCAGGAGGGTCGTCCTGGTCCTCACTGACGGGATGGCCAACCGGGGGAGCTACTCTATGGAATCCGCCCTCGCTTACGCGGAGCAAAAAGCTGTCAGCCTCCTCATCGTGGGGCTGGGCACCGATGTCCGCAGGTCAAGACTGATCACAATGGCAGAGAGAACAGGCGGAAAAGCCGTATTCACCACCGCACCCGAGGAGCTGTCTTTCCTTTTTGGAGAGATGGGGAACACTCTCAGCCGCGAGGTGCTAATAAGGTATAAATCAACAGGAAGGCAGACTTCGGTGGTTCCAGTCCAGTTGACTCTGGGATCAGCCGGCGTGACCTCCGCTATCAAGGGACGCTATATGCCGCCAACCGCTTCCATATTCGGTAATGCGGGATCTCTTTCATGGGCACTTATATTGTTCGGCCTGCTCGGGCCTGTCGGGTTGTTTGCATCTTCCCGCCTGACATCCTTTGTCCTGTCAAAGGACCCGATCATGCTCGTAGAGGGCTCTTCGAATGCAACGCGCCTTCTCACAAAGGTTCTCAGGGACGAAGGGATGACCGTTCCCATGAATATCGGCGGCAAGACGGTCATGGTCAACAACCAGCCCGTAAGCGGAACGCGAACGCTGAATACCGGAGACACCCTGACCTGGGGTGAAACAACAATCCTGTTTACCAAAAAATAGTACATGGGCCCGCTTTTTGGCGGGCCCTGTGTTTGACCTCTCAGGACAACTGTGATAGCAAATCTGTAGCGTTCTATTTGTGAACACGAAGGCTTACAGATCTATTTCCTGTACTGAGAGGTTGAATTATGTCAAAGTCAGATCAGGAAGACTTCCTTCCAACGAGGGAGATACCAAAAAAGGCAAAAAGCAGTCGGGGTAAGGAGCAGACCAAAGCCTACCTTGCCATTCTCACCGGTCCGCGAGCGGGAAGCCAGTATTCCCTTCCCGTTGACAGGCAGATCGTGATCGGAAGGGGTACAGATTGCACAATCCACCTGGACGACAAGGATGTCTCCCGCCGCCACGCGTCCCTCCAGCCTTTCGGAACAGACTACTATATTATGGATATGGGCAGCACCAACGGTATTCTGGTGAACGGGAGCCCTGTAGAAAAAAAGATGCTTAAACACGGTGACAAGATTTCCATCGGCCAACAGATCCTGCAGTTCATTCTCGTTGGACCGGAGGGAATACCCCTTTGATCGGGCAGTAAAATCCTCCCCCCTTACACTCCATGAGCCGCAAGCTTGGCAATTACGAAGTACTTGATGAGATCGGGCGTGGTGGCATGGCCATCGTCTACAAAGCCCGCCAGCGTTCCCTTGACAGAATAGTCGCCATAAAGGAACTCGACCTTAAGCGCTCCGCCTCGGATCCCAGGGCGGGAGACCGTTTTGAGCTGGAAGCCAAGGCGGCAGCTTCACTGCACCATCCCTCTATCATAACAGTCCACGATTTCTGGGAGAGGGG
>JBGMRC010000101.1:0-1219 GCA_048061075.1 bacterium
GAGACCTTGATCTCGGAAGTGCTGATCATCATGATGTTGATCCCCTCTGAAGCCAGTGCGGAGAACATTGTGGATGCTACACCTGAGTGGCTCCGCATTCCTGTCCCGACGACAGAGACCTTGGAAACCCTGTCGTCGGTAAGGACATCCTGTGCATCGATCTCCTTGCTGACATCCTTGATTATGTCGATGGCCCTTGGAAGATCAGCCTTCGTTACCGTAAAGGTAAGATCGGTAAATCCATCAATACTTATATTCTGGATGATCATGTCCACATTGATGTTGGCCTCGGCAATAGGTCCGAATATCCTGGCCGCGATACCTGGCTTGTCCGGGACGCGGAGGATCGATACTTTCGCCTCGTTCTTGTCGTAGGACACCCCCGATACTATAACCTTCTCCATTTCACTGTCCTCCTTTGTCACCCAGGTACCATCTTTCTCTGTAAATGTTGAACGGACGTGGATGGGAACTCCGTAATTTTTCGCAAATTCTACTGATCGTATCTGCAGTACCTTTGCTCCCAGGCTGGCAACCTCAAGCATCTCATCGTAGGAGATCTTGTCTATCTTCCGTGCTCTGGTGACAACGTTTGGATCGGCCGTGAAGATACCCTCCACGTCCGTGTAGATCTCGCACACGTCGGCCCCCAGGGCCGCCGCAAGAGCCACAGCGGAAGTATCTGATCCGCCTCTACCCAGTGTGGTAATGTCGCCGAGTTCATTGATCCCCTGAAAACCGGCCACTACAACAATTCTGCCGGCCTTCAAGTGGTCCATGATCTTCTCACTTTCGATCTTCTTTATGCGTGCCTTTTCGTTGGCCAGATCGGTGTAAATCGCAACCTGCGATCCCGTGAGGGAAACAGCATCTGTCCCCATGGTTTTTAAGGCCATTGCAAGAAGTCCTATCGTGACCTGCTCACCAGTTGAGACAACCACATCATACTCCCTGGGATCGGGTATTTCGCTGATGGATGTGCAGAAATCCACCAGCTTATTCGTCTCTCCCGCCATTGCCGATACCACTACTACGACATCGTTCCCGGCATCTTTTGTACTCTTTGCCCTGGAAGCGACCTTCATTATCTTTTTGATATCTCCGACGGAAGTCCCTCCATATTTCTGTACAATAAGTGACATCTTTATCTTTTCATCCTTTCATAAGATCCCAGTTAATGAACCGACCCATAAGTTCATGGCCGTTCTCCATCTTCAGC